>NZ_JAEQCE010000060.1:0-53713 GCF_020738665.1 Microcoleus sp. PH2017_08_TRC_O_A | reverse complement strand
TGTTTTTTTGATCGAGCTTTTGTTCTCCAAGTTTGCGGAGTTCGCGGTTCGTTCCAAAAATCTATTTTACAACATCACATTTCCCGGAAATTGCTGTTTCAAAACAGGCATCACCGGACAAGGTTTTTGCTCTTGCAAATTCTCGGGTTTGTTCCAAGTAAAAGGCCCTTTCTTCGCCGCGGCCATCCACAGCAAACTTTTGGCCCGCGTCATTGCTACATATAGCAATCGAAACTCTTCTGCTGTTTTCAAATAACCTGCTTGTTCCCACGCTTCGCCCAGATTTGGTAAAGGATGTTTTTCGTGCAAACTTGCTCGAATTTGAGCTCTCGCTACTTCAGCTAAAGTGAAATCTCCTAAAAATCTAGTTTGTGGCAAAACTCGCAAACTTCCGGGGATTGTTTGGTCGTGCAAAAATGGTAAAAATACACAATCCCAATCTAATCCTTTAGCTTTGTGCATGGTAATAATTGTTAGTTGACCTTTGCTGGTGTAGCGTTCTTCTATTTTGTCATCTGCATCTACAGGCTCAAATCTTTCTGAACTAACAATTTCGCCCAGCACTCCCAAAATATTGCTCATTGAATTGTTACCGGCTGTTTGGATTGCTACCCGTTCTGCTAATTTGTCGGCGGTGGCTAATTCTGTTTGGTCGTATTGCAGGGCTAAGGCTAAGAATGAGATGATTTGGTAGGGCGGCAGTTCTAAACGTGCTTGCAGCAAACCGCAGCAAAAATAACGGCATTTGCGGACTGGATCTGACTGCTGGGGGTCTAGCGGGCCTGGGTAGAGGAATTGTTCGGGGCTGGTGGCAAAGGCATTGTAGTCTTGTTTGGGGATGAGTTGTCGATCGCTCAAAATCTTTAAGGCTGCTTTCAGGTAGTCTGGTGAGTGCGGGCGATCGAGAAATTGCAGCAATGTTAATATTTCCCAAGGTACTTGAGAATGTCTGTCTCGTTCCCCGACATCCTCAATTTTAATCCCGTATTTGCGTAAATCGCAGCTCAATCCGTGTTTTTCCGGATTTTCTAGGACTTCTTTGATAAACTTGCCTTGTTTGTTTTCCCGCACTAAAACAGCCATTGATTTTAGATTTTCTACTGGCAATTTAGGGCGATTTTCTTCATCCCTCGATTCACTGCCCGATTGAATATTTTGCTCGTGACTTTCCCAGACAAAATCCGCAGGTAAAAATTCCTCTACTAACTCAATTACCCGCTTTCCAATTAACTCAACTGTCTGGTAAATATCGCGGGGAGTATGCAATTCTAAGCCTCGACCTATGGGGGCAGGATTGGCATTTTGCTGCGGGTCATCGCTGGGAACTGGCTTGATAGTTTGGGATCGAAAAGGCTGTTCGGTTCCCGCTAATTCTGAGCGGTTTACCCATTGCAACATAAAGTTAGCTGCATCAATAATGATCTGGCTACTGCGGCCTGCACCGTCCATTGTCGCCAACTTGTTTTCAACTTCGCATTCGTCACAGAATTGGTTAAAATAAATCGGATCGGCGGGAGTAAAGGTAGAATTAATTGCTTGATTTGGGTCGCCAACTCTGATAAAATTAGGAGGTGAATTAGGACGATCGGGATCTTGAGCTAATATTTTCAAAAGCTCAGTCTGTAAAGGTGTCGAGTCTTGCGCTTCATCCTCAAACACGGCAAATACTTGCTTTTGTTCCATCGCCCTGGCGCCCGGATTTTCCAACACCCGCAAAGCTGCTAAAATCATCTCGTCATAATCGATGAATTCCCGGCTTCTCAACAAAGCCTGATATTTTTGATATAAACCGTCGGCTACCGCTAAAATTTCATAACCATCGCCAGAATTAATATCGCCCATTTTTAATAACTCTTCGGGAGACAAACCCGAAGATTTCGCCTCGTGAATCACAGTTTTAGCTAACTGCGGCAAAATCTCTGTCCGCAAAACCGATTGTCGCCGCAATCTCTCCGTTTCTTCTCCATCAAATTGCTGTCCTTCCAACAAAACTTGATATCGGCGCGGATTTTCCGCGATCCAAAGTTCTACACAAGTGCGAATTAAGCGGTGACTTTGAGTTGGAGTGACTAACGTCGAATTTTCGAGATTTAAACCCGACAAATCGGGATGGCGCATCGCAATATTTAAAGCTAAACCGTGCAAAGTGTGTACGGCAAAACCGCCTTGGTATAAAGACAATTGTGCCAATCTTTCCCGAATTTTAGCTTTAATATTAGCAGCAGCCGATCGCGTAAACGTCACCACAATTAACTGACGGCGGTTGTTAAGTCGGTTGCGGGCGATCGCAATTGCCGACGCAGCAGCCATTCCTGTAGACTTCCCGGCCCCTGGAACCGCCGAAACCGCAAGGGGGCCGCCCGCCCAATCCGCCATCTCGTGCTGGCCCGCACGCAAGCTGTCGCGAATTTTACCGCAAGCGGCAGCCAAAAGCGCGGCGGGATCTAACTCGGAGAAAGTGCTGTTCGGGCGATCGATCTCGACAGTCGATCGACTAAAATCAGTATCAAATTCATCAGTCATAATTACATCCGCGTTTATCCGCGTTTATCTGCGGTTAAAAATCCCCAAAAATTCACCGAATAGCAAGGGTTTGAAGCCCCAGCATGAAGGCAGATTGTGATAAGAACGGAGTTTAAATCTCCGCTCTTATCACTTCGCTGTCAACTGTCAACTGTCAACTGTCAACTGTTTAACTCTACCGTTTCCATTTTGGTATCGGCTCAACAAACCCTATCTATGCGAGCTTAAATTAAAACCAGCATAAAATTCAATACCCAAGCCTTTTTATAGGAAAAATCCCCAATGAAAACTCACCTCAAAACCAATTTTCCACCACACCAGCCAAACCCAGCCAACAACAGCACAACTCGCTTTGCAGTTGTAGCATTCTTAACTTTATCCTCAGCCATTGCTTTACCAAGCTGTGCAACTTCCTCCCCCAGCGGCTCCACAAACGGCTTTGCTTCATCCCGCAGCGCCGAAAAGCAAATTGCCGCATCTGCTCCCCAATCCGAACCCGCACCTGTAAGCACACCCGGAGGCGCAGCGTCAAAAGTTGCTGCTGACACCGCAAAAAAACCAGCCGCAGAAACTCCAGCAACTGCTCCCCAACTGATTAAAAAAGCCGAACTCAGTGTAGTTGTCAAATCTATTGACAACAGCACTAAATCTGTCACCGAGATTGTGAAAAAACAGCAAGGCGATATCTTGGCTTTCCAAAACCAAAAGCCGCCGGATTCTAGCGTGCGCCAAACCGCAACTATGCAGATTCGGGTACCTCAAGAAAAGTTAGAAACTACTTTAAATGCTTTAACAAAACTCGGAAGTGTCGAAAACCGAGGGCTGACGGCTGAGGATGTTAGCGATCAATTAGTTGACAGCGAGGCTAGGCTCCGCAACCTGCGAAAATCCGAGGAAGTTGTGTTAAAAATTATGGAGCGATCCGGCTCTGTTGGCGACGTACTCAAAGCTTCTCAGCAGTTGAGTACGATTCGGGAGTCGATCGAGCGCATCGACGCTCAGTTAAAAAGTTTGCGGAATCAAGTAGCCTATTCGACTATTAGTTTAACTCTAGAAGCAGCAGTCTCGGCCCAGCAAGAACCGGAACCTTCTCTCGGCTTGCGGGTGCAGGAAACTTGGGGACAAGCGACTCATTCTGTGGGCGAATTAACTTTAGGTTTGTTTGCTTTGGGCATTTGGCTGTTGGCTTACAGTCCTTATTTCGTAGTAATTGGGGCGGCGACTTATGGTATAATTCGATTTAAGAAACAGCATTCAGTTCCGAAAGTTCAAGAACCGAAACCGCCTGCTACAAATTAGTCATGGGGCATCGGGCATCGGGCATTGGGCATTGGGCATTGGGCATTGGTAGGGGCGGTGCCCCCGTGCCCGCCCTCTTACTCTTACTTGTCATTAGGTAGCGAGGCACCAAACGCCGAAATATTGCGATCGCACTTGATATCATTCCCAGCACTTCTGAACGCAACAGGTACTTTTATGGGATTTAATCTTTAGGTACGTAGTTGCGCTTCAGCGCTCTTTGCGTATATCTATGAAAGAGCGCTAAAGCGCAACTACGTACCTTTTTGATTTAATGTAACAGTTGTGCAACTCCTGCCCAAATTCAGAATCGCAGATAATATAAGGTGCGTCGCGGTGAGATTGTCAATCTTTGTTTAGGAATTTTCGCTCGCGACACACCCTACCAATGACTGTCAACTGTCAACTGTCAACTGTCAACTGTCAACTGTCAACTGTCAACTGTCAACTGCCAACTGTCAACTGCCAACTGACTAATCGTCAATTTGCCATCCATCTTTGGTATAATCTTCATCCACAATCTTCTTCGGACGCATCACCAAAACAACTCGCCCCAAAATCGACAACTGCGGGGATGTTTCAAACCACTGCAATTCTAGATTCCCCCCGTTATCGGCGAGGAAATAACTCTCAGCATCCCACTGTCTTTGGGCGCGATCGGCAATAATCAAAACTTCTTCAACTTTACCTTGGAGCGGTACCGGCAGTCGATCGCTCATTTCCAAAACCGCCACCGGATCTTCCGCGTTCAAAATTACCTGCCATCCGGGAATCGCCACCCAAGCTCCAGCTCCGGAAAATTTTACCATGCGAAACGGCTCGATTTCCTCCGGCAAAGGCACTGCCAGCAAATCTGACGTAGAAAGCGGCAATTTGCCTACAACCGGGACAATCCGAGGCAGTTGTTCCTCGGTATCGAGCCTGTAAACTGGTAAACGAGGCGCTTCCCGTCTCGGAACTACAGTAAAATCCACCAACAATTGCTCGATTTGCGCCCTAGCAGTTTGGCTGCTAGCTAATTTTAAACCGCGAGCAATTAAGCGCGATCGCTCTTGCAAATCGCTTTTTTGTCTCGCCAACTGCCAACACTGGTAAGCTACAGCATCCCCAGGAGTGTCTGTGAACCCCTGCGGGAGACTCCCGAAGTGCGAAAACTCCTTCATCGCCTTAGCAACTTGGCGGGAATCATCAACATCCAAATTGTGGGCCAACATCAAAGCTGCCGCTCCGGCTCGCTCTGCTTGCGAGAGAATCCGAAACTCGTATAAAATATCACTACCTTTCCGCAGAAAGTGCGATCGAACTTCATCCGAAGCACCAGCATTGACCATGCTGGTGTAAACTTGTGCTGCAACGCCGACCTGATTTTGTTGAATAGGCTCAAAACCAGTTTGTTCAAAAATCTGCTGAGAGTTGCAGCCCGCTTGCAACAGTGCCGTGCAGGCTTGTCCCCACTCTACCCAGGTGCCTTCCTTGCGGCGGAGCGATCGAATTAACTTTTCCACATCCACAGCATCAGTGGAGGGTGCAGGTTTAGAAGGGGAAGAATCTTGCGGTGTATCAGTCATAATTGAATCAAAAATCAGCGTTGAGTTATGTGTAATTGGATACTAGCAAGGCTCGTGTCGCGGGAGAGCGATAGATTTATGGTAAGGGAGTTATGAGACTATTGTTACAGAATAGTTGCTCGCCTAAATTTACAAAGGGGAGTTTATCGTATTGTTATGGATAATGCCATTCCAGAGCTCGATCAAATTAAACGCCAGCTCATGACACTACACCGACCAAAAAAACCCAAAATGCTGGTAGTAGACGATGAACCAGACAATCTGGATTTACTCTACCGCACTTTTCGACGAGATTTTAACGTGCTCAAAGCTGAGAGCGGGATTCGCGCCTTGGAAGTCCTCGCCATTGAGGGCGAGGTCGCCGTCATCATTTCCGACCAGCGGATGCCAGAAATGAAGGGAACGGAATTTCTCAGCAAAACCGTGCCGCAGTTTCCGAATACGGTCAGAATTATTTTGACTGGTTTTACGGATATTGAAGACTTGGTGGATGCGATTAACTCCGGACAGGTTTACAAGTATATCACCAAGCCTTGGGACCCGAACGAATTGAAAATGGTGGTGCAAAAGGCGGCCGAGACTTATGAAGTTCTCAAGCAGCGGACTGAGGAATTGCATCGCGCCCAAAATCAAATACAACTGTTAGCAACCATCATGCAAACCGCTGTGGATTATCCGAGTCTGGAAGCAACTTTAGACCCAATTGCTATTGCTGTGAGCGATAATTTTTTGGCTGATATTTGCATTTTGCAACTGGTCGAAGGCACTGCTTTAATGCCGGCTCAAGGCACTCACACCAGCGGTAAAACTGTGGAAAATTGGCTGGCAGATGACCCTCTGGTTCTAGAAGCGATTTCCTCTCAAGCTATTCAGGGTGCTGTGAATATTGCCAGCGACGCAGCCCTAGCGAGTCTGCCACACTACCAAAAATCTGGCATTCAAGCTCACTTGGCTGTTCCGGTGATTCACAAAGGTCGATCGATCGCCCTGATATCCCTTCAGTGGAAGCAACCTTGTTCCCTGCGCCCCGACGAACTCACAACAGTTCACCTCGCCGCTCAACAAGTTGCTTTGGTATTGACGAGTTTTCAGGGTGATTAATTAGTTGACAGTTGACAGTTGACAGTTGACAGTTGTTAGGAAAGCAGTGGTCAGTTGTTAGTAGTCAACAGTCAACAGTCATTCGTAACAAACAAATAACTAATAACTAATAACTAATCACAAATAACCAATAACTAATAACTAATCACAAATGACTAATAACGCAGAAGAAATTAAAACTATATTTAATCGAATTGCACCAGTTTACAACCAATTGAACGACTGGTTAAGCTTGGGGCAGCACCGGATTTGGAAGCAAATGACGGTGCAATGGAGCTGTGCGGGCCCCGGAAATACTTGTTTAGACTTGTGCTGCGGCAGCGGCGATATAGCTTTGCTGCTGGCAAAACAAGCAGGGCCTACCGGTTCGGTATTTGGAGTAGATTTTTCTGCTGAACAATTGGCCGTTGCAGGTAAGCGCGATCGACCTTTTCTCACTCCTGCAAGTCCCATTACCTGGGTAGAAGCTGACGCCCTAGACTTGCCTTTTGCCGACAATTACTTCGACTGCGCCACCATGGGTTACGGCTTGCGTAACGTGACGGATATCCCCCGCAGTCTTCAGGAATTGCACCGCGTCCTCAAACCGGGCGCAAAGGCTGCTATTCTCGACCTCCACCGCCCCAGCAATTCCCTGATGCGGAGCTTTCAGCAGTTTTATCTAGATACTCTCGTGGTTCCCATTGCTCAGCAATTTGGCATGACTCAAGAATATGCCTACATTAATCCTAGTTTAGAAAAATTCCCGATCGGCGAGCAGCAAGTCGCGATCGCCCGCCAAGCCGGATTTGCCACCGCCACCCACTATCCCATTGCCGGAGCTATGATGGGAGTATTGGTGTTAGTCAGTTGACAGTTGACAGTTGACAGTTGACAGTTGCTATTAGTTATTTGTTACTTGTTACTTGTTACTTGTTACTTGTTGTTCCATTTTCCGATAACCAATAACTAATAACTAATAACTAATAACTAATAACCAATGCCCCATGCCCAATTCCCAATTTCCCAATAATTGATGAATCCCTCTGAACTTTGGCTGTTGTTAGCCCCGCCTGTAGTGGGAGGAATTATTGGCTATTTCACTAACGATATAGCTATCAAAATGCTGTTCCGCCCCTATCGAGCTATTTACATCAAAGGGCGGCAGTTGCCTTTCACTCCCGGCTTGATTCCCCGCAACCAAGAGCGCTTGGCTAAGCGAATTTCCGACACAATCATGGGTTCGCTGCTGACGCCGCAGGAACTGCAAAACTTGGCGCGCCGCCTCCTTCAAACTGAGCGGATGCAGTCAGTAATTCTCTGGCTGTTGCAGTTGGCCCTGGATCAAGTAAAGGCAGACACAGAGCAAAAAACTGCTAAAATTCTTGCTAACATTCTGCGAGACTTGCTCGGGGAATCTGTGCCGCGAATTCTCAAAGTTTTGGCGCGCCGGGAAGATTTTTTAGAAGCTCAGCTAAATCAAATTTTTGACCAAGTTTTGCTGGAAATTCAGCTAACTGACTCTCAAGCTGGTCAGTTGTCTGATTGGCTGTTGCAGGTAGTAATACCGCCAGAAGTGCTGCGGCAGGCTTTGATTGACTTTTTGACCGATCGCAATATTTCGATCATCGACGAAGGATTTCGAGAAAAAACCAGCGGCACTTATTGGGTAGTAGCCAATTTGTTTGGTTTGCGTAACACTTTAACTCGGCTGCGGACTTTTTGTCTGGATGACAGACAAGTCACAAATCAGCGGTTAGCAGAATTAACTGTTTCTTTGGGAATTCGCGGGCGACTTCAGGAATGGCTGCAAAATTTGTCGATGCAAAACTTACCGGTTTCGACGGTGAGACAATTGCGAAAAACTATGCGCGACAGTGTTCGCAGCTACGTTCAAGAGCGGGGTACAGAGGTACTTGACGGGTTGAGCAAATCTATTGACTGGGAAAATATTTCGCGGTTGATTCTCAATCGATTGCAAACTTCAGCGGTGATGAGCGCTTCCCTAGAAATTGTGAGCAAAGAACTGGCTTTGGTGTTAGATCGCTATCTAGAGCGGGATTTAGAAAATATTGTAGCTCAGGCTATCCCGATTTTGAATATCGACCAGGTAATTATCGATCGAGTAAAAGGCACTTCTCCCGAAGAGTTGGAGCTAGCAATTCAGGGAATTGTCAAAAGCGAGTTGCAGGGAATTGTCAATTTAGGAGGGATTTTGGGCGTTTTTGTCGGCTGTTTGCAGACAGTTGTGATGTTGATTCAGCGATGATTTATTCCGGAACTTGTGAGATATTTGTTGTACCCTACCTAATATTCATTGGACTGACACACCAGTCACAAAAATTTGGTTTTTGGGCAGTATTTTGCAGCATATAATTATACCTGCAACCGAGTTTTTTGTCAAGTATCCTAATTCACCTATTCTCTAAATTTATGGCAGCCCCAAATTCTGACGATCGCCCTTACATCCCAAAAAACCCGCGCAACCTCAGCCGCCAACAATACGAGCGTTTAACCGCAGAAATGGCCACTCCCTACCGGCCTCTGCGACAGTTTGTGTACGTAGCTTGTGGCGCTTCGGGCTTTATCGGCGGTGTAGTTTTCCTCGCGAAAATTGCCTCGGGCCGGGAAATTGGCTCTGCTTTACCCAATTTTGCCCTCCAAGTCGGAGTCGTGGCTCTGATGGTGTTCCTGTTTCGCCTGGAGCAACGCGCCGCAGCACGATCGCCCAAGTCGAAGTAACAAAGGTTTACAAATCTACACAAAAAGATATCTGAGGCAAGGAAAAGTTATAATTATAAAGAAAGTATTACGAAACCCTGGTTTGCGATCGATCCCTGTCATTATAGGTAGGTGGGTTCAATTGGGGTCAGCAAATTTAAAGATCCTAATCATAAACCGCTTCTAACTCGTTCAATTGGGGTCAGCTTTCATAAAGACCCTAAATATATTAAATAAATTTAAGCCCAGCGCCAGCCTTCACTGATAGAAGAGTTGGCGTTGGGTATTTTGCTAGGAGCGGGTGATTGCCAAATGTGTCAAAGTCTAATTAGACAAAAAAGTTGGAATATTTTACTATGAGCAAGTCATTTTGCAAAGGGCGGTGGACGTTATTTTTAGCCGCAGGTGTGGGAATCGTACTTTACAGCAGTGTGGCGGCGGCGGCCGAAAAGGTAGTGCTAAAATACAGTGCGATCCGAATGACTTTACCAGTCAGCGAATTAGAAATTTTTGCAGAAACTGGGAAAATGTCACCCGGGTTAGAAATGCTGCTGGGAAAGGCAAAAAAAGACCCGGAAGTGGTTCGCCGCAGTCTGATGAGACCGGTGAAAGTTAGTCAAAGCTTGTTGGATCGGACGCTCAACAGTAAAGTTGGGGAAATAATTCTCGATGAAGTGGGTCAGGTAATTCGCACTCCTTCTGGGAAAGCAAATCGAGAAGCTTTGCGCGAGGCCTTGGTGCTGTCGGCAACTAATGATAACGAGATTACGCTGCTGGAAGCGATGAAGAATTATCCTGCTCCAGAGGTTAATGTTGAGGGCGATCGCTTAGTTGAAGCTTACGGCAAACTTGTAGCTTTGTCTGAACAATTTGGTGGCGCTTCAGAACGGCTGCAAGACATTTTAAACAAGATTCGCCTGCCTAGATTGTAGGGGATTTTGTGAGCAGCGGTTGATTTGTGCGATCGCACAATTTTTCTAAAGCTACATAAATTACAGCGCAGTCACACTAGATTTGTGCAAAACTTGCCTGATTTTTAACCCGACTGTAAAACAATGTAACTGCTGGCAAACTCCCAACATGACGAGAATCAGTCATTCCCAATTCTCAAATCTCAAATTTAAAACTGTAGAACTTGACTCTCAAAGAAGTCTCGGAATCGATGTTCGATAGTTTACTAAAAAAATGAATATACTCTCCGTATAACTGTTTATTCGTTAAGGAATATTTCGCAAAAAAATGCAGGCAAGACCTTTTACCAGAAAGAATTGGTAAATGAAAATCAGACTATTCATTACTCCAATCCTCGGACTTAAGGGTAGAGGTCGCTCTCAAACTGTCAACTGTCAACTGTCAACTGTCAACTGTTGAAATCCTTCACAAACTGAAATATAAATGGGTGGACATAGCAGATTATGTGGCTTAGGATAGAGCAATCATATCAAAGTTAGGGACTTGCAGAAAAACAGCCTGTCATTTAATCTCGTGCTATGACAGGTGTTATTAGGCAACGAATTCCCTAAAATTCTTGACTAAACAAGTTAAAGATACACAGGGTTAAGAAACAGGATTAATTGACAGCATCTCAAATCAAATAAAATCACAATTTTTAGGGTCATCGAAAATTTCAGGGTAGTAGAGTTTCACTCCATCAGCTCTATTTACTGAATTGAATAAAACTACCAACATGAATAACAATCCTATTCGTTCAAAAGACCGTTTCTTGGTTTTTGGCGCTCCGGCGATCGAAGATGCGGAAATTCAAGAAGTGGTCTCAACCATGAAAACAGGTTGGTTGGGTACAGGCCCGAAAGTCATGACTTTTCAAAATGGCTTCAAAGCTTACAAGGATTCCGAACACGCGATCGCAGTCAACTCTTGTACGGTGGCACTGCACTTGAGCATCCTCGCTGCTTCGGTAAAACCCGGGGATTAAGTCATTACTACTCCGATGACTTTTTGCGCTACAGTTAATGCGATCGTCCACCCCGGAGCAACACCGATACTGGCAGATGTAGATCCGGTGACAATGAATATTAACCCGGCTGAAGTCGAAGCTAAAATAACTTCGAGAATTAAAGCAATTTTACCGGTTCACTTCGCCGGTTGTCCCTGCGATATGGATGCGCTGTGTGAGATTGCTAGCCGTCACAATTTGAAGTTGATTGAAGACTGCGCTCACGCGATCGAAACAGAGTACAAGGGAAAGAAAGCAGGCACATTTGGTGACTTTGGATGCTTCAGCTTTTATGTCACCAAAAACATCACCACGGGTGAAGGAGGCATGATTCTCGCCCGCCGTCAAGAAGACGCTAACAGGCTGAAAATTTTAGCGCTGCACGGTATGAGCAAAGATGCTTGGAATCGCTTCGGCGACTCGGGTTACAAGCACTATCAAGTGGTGGAAATCGGTTTTAAATACAATATGATGGATCTGCAAGCTGCGATCGGCATTCATCAACTCAAACAAGTCGCCCCCTAATTGCAGCGCCGGAAGCAAATTTGGCAGCGTTACAACGAAGCATTTGCCGATTTCCCTTTACTCTGGTTCGCTTGAGATAAATCTTATGTAGGAGAAATACTCTCCCCTGCAATTTGAACTCCGAAGTTGAGAGTTAACTCCCATAGCATATTGGAGGGGATAGGGCGGAATTTGACGTTGAATTTCACAAACTATGACAATCTCTGGTTTTGCTACGCTCAGTAAGCCAAAGTTTCTAAAGTTTCCCGCAGATAGGATCGAACCTGCTGATCGATGGTGAAATTTTGCTGTTGACTCTCAAAATTGAGTTCTAGCTGCCAGCGTTGAAACCCTGAACTTGCCCCGATCGCGGATTTGAGGCTGCCCCAGATTTCAGAATCTTCGCACAGCTCGATCGGCTCTGCGGCTTGAGGTTCTTGTGCGATCGGTAGATAATTCGCCATATTGTTATACCTCTGTTTGAATTCCCTGTAAGGATTGAAAGCTTACCTTGACTCTCTCTATTATAGATTCTTTTCTCCAAATAGCCAATATAAAATAGCCACAACCTGCGATTAAATATTAAATATTAAGAGTATTAATAATCTTTATCTGAGCCGGAGCATTACCTATTTTTTTTACTGCATACATCTGTCGCAAATAAAGTAGCTTAAACTACAATTATGTCGATATTAATTTTTTATTTCACTTTTCGATCGACTGTTGGGTTAGGGATGTAGGGCCGTTGGTGTCCGCAGGTTCTGAGTTGACTGTACTGCTGGATGACGCATTCTTGATGCCTTCTGCTGGTGGCATTGACTCTGCGGGTGCAGCCGGAGTGACAGTTGTCTCGCCCGCAAAAGCTGGCAAAAGTCGATCGACTTGCCAAGGTGCGATCGTAAAATCCTGCCTAATGTTTTCTAATACATGAGGCTTTGTCGCTGCAAATTCTGATTCCGGCGTCAGCAAAACAGCCATCACACTAGCAGACACCTGCAAAAACAAATTGCTAGCTAAAAAAGCAGCAACTGCCAACAACAACCCAGCCCACCGCCAGGAAGGAGGAAAGGGAGCCACCCCAGCAGCAAGGGGAGCAAATCGATATAGCTGCCACAAAATTACTGCCAGCAAAACAGCGATAAAAAGAGCAATTCCTTGATTTAATTTAGTTTTAAACCGAGTCAGCATCTGCTGCTGCACAGAAGTTAAATTCTGCGGTTTCACGGCCACGACTAAAATACTAAAAATGTAAAAAGGGCGGAACCATTGCATCCACAGCACAGGAACAATACCTGCTACAGCCACTAAAAACACTTCTAACCAGACAGAGAGCGTGGGAGAACCCACTGCGAGTCCCAGCAAGCACAGTCCCAGGAAAAGCGGCAATGCAGCCACCCCAGAAAGGTGAATCCACAAGAAAGGATCTGACCAAAAAGAACGCACTTTAATTAATTATTAGTTATGAATGATAGCCTTTCTAAAATAGATGAGGTATGTCTGGTAATTGGTAATTAGTAATTGGTAATTGGTAATTGGCACGGCACCAGCTTTTGAACCGCAAGCTTTTCGGTGATTACCGATTACTGATTACCGAAAACCCCAAGCGTACCTCATTTTTCGATCGAACTGCTATATGAGTTTTGACTTTTGAATTTTGAGATTCTTGGACGCACTCTTGACTCTAAAACCCGGTGCGAGGAGTAAATATTTAGCGATCAAACCGAGGACTTACGAGCAGAAATCGGGTTTCTTTCGGTAATTCTTATTTGAGCGAGCAAATTTTGAATTTTCAGCAAGGGTAAAGACGATTAGGAATTTCATTCTGCCAACTGCCAACGGCCAACTGCCAACTGCCAACTGCCAACTGTCAACTGTCAACTGTCAACTGTCCGATGAGTTTGGGAGTATTGAGTGAAGAGAATAGTTGGGAGCGATCGGCAATGCAAGTTGCCTTCACTCAAAAATTCTCTTCCAACTCAACACTCACAACTCAAAACTATTGAGATAGCGTGCGGCGCTTAGTAACCATCCGGTAGGCTTCAATAATATCGCCTTCCGCCCAGTCGCTAAACCCGCTCAAGGAAATACCGCATTCATAGCCAGTATTGACTTCCTTGGCATCTTCCTTCATCCGTTTGAGGGAGTCAAGGACACCTTCGTAAACGACATTGTTGCCCCGGCGCACCCGCACCTTACAGTTGCGGATGACCTTGCCTTCGAGTACGTAGCATCCAGCCACAGCCCCCCGACCGATCGCGAAGACAGCGCGCACTTCCACCTTACCCAGAGGTTCTTCCACCAGTTCGGGTTCCAGCAGTCCTTCCATCGCCCCTTGAATATCATCCAAGAGTTTGTAGATGATGCTGTATTCCCGCACGTCTACGCCCGCTTGGTCGGCTGCTTGGCGAGCGCCGGTGGCGAGAGTAGTATTGAACCCGATAATCACAGCATTACTAGCGGAGGCCAGGTCAATATCCGTTTCTGTGATTTCCCCAGGAGCAGATAGCAGCAATCGGAGTTGAACTTCTTTTTGAGGAAGTTGGGTCAGAGAACCGACAATGGCTTCCAGGGAGCCTTGGACATCTGCCTTCAAGATCAAGTTGAGTTCCTTAAGAACGCCTTCCTTAGCTTGTTGAGAGAAGCCACTGAGGCTGATCCGACCACCTTGAAGTAGACGCGAATCTCTTTGGGATGTAGCTCTTCCGCTGGCGATCGCCGCTGCTTCTTTTTCGTTAGCGAAGACATCAAACTCATCTCCAGCTTGCGGTACTTCCCGCAGCCCCAGCACTTCCACAGCGAAGGATGGACTTGCTTGGTCTACGCGATCGCCGCGATCGTCGATCATCGCCCGCACCTTGCCCAGAGCAGAGCCTGCGACCACAATATCGCCCACTCGCAGCGTGCCATTTTGCACCAGCAGAGTTGCCACTGGCCCCCTTGCCTTGTCGAGGTGAGCTTCAATTACAGTACCCTTAGCCGCTCGGTTCGGGTTAGCGTTGAGGTCTTCCATTTCCGCGACTGTCAGAATCATTTCCAACAGCGTATCGAGGTTTTCCCCTCGGATAGCGCTGACTGGAACCATCGTCACATCGCCGCCCCAGTCATCTGCGACCAAGCCGTACTCAGTAAGCTCTTGCTTCACCCGTTCCGGCTGAGCGCCCTCCTTGTCAACTTTATTGATAGCCACGACAATTGGCACTTTCGCCGCTTTCGCGTGGCTGATAGCTTCAATTGTCTGGGGTCGCACGCCGTCGTCCGCCGCCACCACCAAGATGGCAATGTCTGTCACCCGCGTACCGCGAGCCCGCATAGCTGTAAAGGCTTCGTGACCGGGCGTATCCAAAAATACCACCTGCTGGCTCTTGCCTTCGTGTACCACATCCACGTGGTAAGCACCGATGTGCTGGGTAATACCCCCAGCTTCTCCCTGAGCGACCTTGGTTTTGCGGATCGAGTCTAGCAAAGTAGTTTTGCCGTGATCCACGTGGCCCATAATCGTTACCACTGGCGGACGGCGCTGGAGGTATTCCAAATCTGCCTCATCGATCATCTCGATGATTTTGGTAGCTGGCTCTTCTATTTCTGGGGTTTCTACCTCTACGCCCATTTCTTCGGCTACCATTCTCACCGCTGGAATGTCCAGGGTTTCGGTAATGTTGACCGCAATACCTTTAGAGAACAGCCTCTTAATAATTTCGGTTTCGGGAACAGCCAAGGTAACTGCTAGTTCTTGAACGGTCATCGGTCTGCTCAGCAGCAGCTTTTCTGGACGTTCTACCTTAGCTTCGGCTGTTTTGCCCCGGTTGCCGCGTCCCCCGGAAGAACCAGAAGAGCTTTTATCGTGAGAAGGGCCCGGTCTCTTATTTTTGCCGCTGCTACCGGGTGCGCCCGGAGTTGGTGTTGACTTGGGTGCTGCTTGTGTCTTCGCCTTAGCTGGGCGGGCTAGAGACAGGCTGACGGTGACTGGTGCTGGCATATCCAAGCCATTTTCTAAGTCATCGTCATCCTCGTCTATGGGTTTGAGGCGACGATTTTTGGCCTTGGCTGCTTTGGCAGCTTTGGCAGCATCTGAGTTTTCGTCATCATCTTCTTCCCAAATGACCTGTGTCTTTTTGGCTGGCTTTGGCAGAGTCGGCTTGGGAAGGAGAAGAGTATCCAGCAACAACGACGTATCGTCTCCGTCATCGTCTGCGTCTTCTCCGGTGGCAGAAATGTCACCGCCCCGGCTACGCAACCCAGCGGCTGACGTTGCGGGGGCAAGGCTCCGGCGCGGGCCGCCCTGCTGCGGTCGATCGGCAAGTGCTGTTTTCACTGGCCCACCAGCACCTGGGCGAGGTCTTTGAGCGTCGCTACCGGATGGTGCAGGTCTGCTGGGGCGGCTCGGTTTCGCCGGCGCTTCCAGAGTTTCTCCCTGTTCTGATTGGTCTTGATCGGTTCTGGCCAGTTTCAGTACCGGCTTGTTTCCCAGAGTTTGTGGGTTGCGGCCAGCCTGCTCGGACGCCGCTCTGACTGGTGGCGACGTGAGTTTTGCCCCTGCTGGCGGCGCTGGAGGGGCGACCGGCGGGCGGGGGGTGCGTTCTGGAGCCTTTTCTGACGGCGGTTGAGGTGTCGCAGGTGCTTGAGCCTGGGAGCTTGTTTCCGGGGCGATCGCACCTACAGTTTCCGAGCTTGTTTCTGAAGCTGCCGCCGCTCCAGCGACATTTGGCTTCGAGAGTACAGGTCGATTGATATTTGGTTTAGCTGGAGGCTGGAGTTGTTGAGAGGCTGGCGATTTGGGAGGAGTGGCCACGGTGGCCCCTGGCTGGTTTTTTTGCTCCTCGTTGCCTGCGGGCTGGGACGAAGCACCAGCCGGCCGTACTTTTGGACTGCGTATTTCTAAAATTTGCTGCTTTTTTTGTTGGTCGTTAGGATGAGGGCCAGATTCTCTAGATGGCGCTGCTGCTCTTTCGGGGGGAGCTGGCTTGCCGGGGGTAGAGTGGCTGGCTACGTATTTTTCCGCCGTTTTGCGAATGCGCTCTGCTTCAGATTCTGTAATTGTGCTGCTGTGGCTCTTTACTGAAATATTGAGCCGCTCGCAAACTGCCAAGATGTCTTTATTATCCAAATTTAGTTCCCGTGATAATTCGTAAATTCTTACTTTGCCGTTGTTCATCCACTCTGCCCTCTTTTGTGCCAACCAGTTTTTACATTTTGATTTTTTGTTCTAATGACGACATCATTCGCTGTGATTGATTCAGTGTCAAGAATCGGGGTTTTGGTACTCGCTCAGCAATTTTATCTAAAAGATGCAATTCGCTGAAGTCTGCGGTTGGAGAATTCTCAAGTTTTTTTTGGGAAAGCGAGAACTGTCAAGTCTGAATTTTGGCAACTGCCACAAATCAATCTTTAAAGTTTGTCTTTCCACCTTGAGGATACCTCTGCTAGTACCCTACCCTTATCTAATCTGACACAAATCTTTCCAGACTGGTGGGCAGATCGGATCGGGGTTTTAGAGCTGGCGCTACCGGTAATTACTGGTAGGGCTGCCAAGAGGGTTTATACAGTCGAGGCCGAACTATTGTCGGTTTGGTGCCCGATCGATTCCGAGTCAGATGTACAGTCAGATGTGGCTAAACGCTGCCAAAGTGTTTGGTACAGTTCGTCAGACACAGGCGCTTTGAGCGATCGCCCAAGTCGATTTTTTTTCTGAGCTGCTTTGAGGCATTGGCTCGCCGGACAAAGGTAAGCGGAACGACCGAGGCCGCGATCTAATTGTACCTGATGAGAAGGATAGAGCCTGACTACTCGCCAAAAAGCTTCCTTAGGAGCTATTTTTCGACAACTTGTGCAACACCGGTAGTTCGGTTTCATTTCTAGTGATTCCGGGAGAGTTGAGAGAGTGGGAGAGGGGGGAATAGGGGAATTGTCCTCCTTGTCTCCCGTGCCAGAAACATAAAAGTGAATGTCACAGTGTTTAGACTGTGGCTGCGGTTTCGTCCGTGGCTGGCTCCTCTTGCTCAAATTCTGCCGTTTCCTCGTCGCCGTCGTAGCCGGATCCTTCCTCTTCGTCGTAGTCGTCGCCTGCTAGTTCTTCGAGCCTGCTTGCTTCTGCTGCCAGTTTGCTGTCTTCGGCGTCGCGATCGTACTTAGCAATATCTTTGATATCGATTTTCCAACCGGTCAGGCGGGCTGCGAGGCGGACGTTCTGACCTTCTTTACCAATGGCAAGACTCAGTTGGTCTTCCGCGACCAAAATGTGAGCGCGCCTCCCTTCTGGGGCAACCAAACGCACTTCATCTACTCTAGCTGGACTCAGAGCGTTAGCAATATAGGTTGCAGGATCTGGAGACCAGCGGATCACGTCTATTTTTTCGCCGCGCAATTCGTTGACTACTACCTGAATTCGCGATCCCCGCGCTCCGATGCAGGCTCCTACGGGGTCTACATCGCGATCGAGAGTATCTACTGCTATTTTAGTCCGAGGGCCGACGTGCCGGGAGGGCGGATTTGCCTCCCTAGCTACGGCGACAATCCTCACCACCCCATCTTCTATTTCTGGTACTTCGTTAGCAAACAGGTAAACCACCAAACCGGCGTCTGCTCTAGAAACAAGTAACTGCGGCCCTCTAGTAGAACCTTCGCCTACTTTTTTGAGATAAACCTTGAATGTAGCGTTCGCACGGTAATTGTCGTTAGGCAACTGTTCGCGTTTGGGGAGTTCGGCATCTACTTCCGGCTGACCGAAGCTGCTGGTAACTGCCAAAATTACCGACTGCCTCTCAAACCTGAGCACTCTTGCTTGAAGAACAGTTTCTTCTAAATCTTTAAACTCTTCTTGAATCATTTTGCGCTGTTGGTCGCGCAGTTTTTGAGCCAGGACTTGTTTGGTCTGGATGGCTGCCATGCGACCAAATTCTTTTTGATCGGGTGTTACATCTACGAGTACGATGCTCCCAGGCTGAGCTTCTGTGGCTACTTCTTGTACTTCAGAAAGTGCTATTTCGTGATCGGGATTGACGACTTCTTCGACAATAGTTTTGTTAGCTAAAACGCGAAAACCTTCTTGTTCTGCGTCTAATTCTACATCAAAATTGTCGAAGTATTCTTCGCTGAAGTGGTCGAGTTTTTGGGTGCGGCGGTAGCGTTCGTATCCTTTAAGCAGGGCTTCTCGCAATGCTGCTTGGACGGCGTGTTTGGGTAAATTTCGCTCTTTGCTAATACCTTCGATCATTTCTTTGAGTCCGCGCAGGGGAACCATTGACATATAAAACACTCCTTTTTTTGATGTGACAATACGTAACTTGCGATCGGAAATAGATGATTGGTAATTGACAGTCGGTAATTGTTGAAAAAAGTGATAACTGATGATTGATGAGTTACAAAGATAGCATTAGGGTATCTGGGTGCTGCAACAATTTATTGGTTGTTCTACTTCAACCCTGTGGCTAAAGATGTGATTCTTAAAAATTAACTCGCAGCGAAGCATTTTTAGCTTCCTGCGAGGCAATCTCAAAACTCAAATCGGGCAGACACGGGGGTACGGCCCCTACAACTCAAAATTCAAAATTCCCCTTTTTTACTCCTTACCTTCGTCTAGTTCAACTTTGACAATCTGAGGGCGGGGAATTTTAACCTGTCGCCCTTTTAGATTGAGATAAACCGTTGTTTCATCCCTGCCCACAAGTAGTCCTTTCCACTCTTTGATTCGCGAGTCGGGTTCGGTGGCTGTGAGTGTGACGGGGAAACCTTTAAAAGTAATGAATTCTCGATCGCTGCTGAGCAATCGGGATATTCCGGGACTGGAAATCTCTAGCACGTAGGCGTCGGGGATGATGTCGGATGCCTCTAACTCGACTTCCAGGGCTGTACTCATCCGCTCGCAGTCGGCTAAACCGGTGTCTTGCTGGACGTTACGGATGTCTACCCGCAAGACGGGAGGATTTTGGTTGGTGTGAAACACTGCTCCCACTACTTCCAATCCCAGTGTTTCTGCAACGGGGGTAGCTAAGTCAATGATTTGTGGGATTAGGGGATGAGTCATATCGAATACTTAAACTAAAACTCCTGAACTCGGACACGGGTTCAACTTGAGGACTTAGGCAAGATATGGGGTAAGGGGGAACCACCGGAAGATTGCTCCTACTGGATCAGTCCTAAACTCGCAAGTCTGATGCCCTGAGTTCTTTTCCTGCGACTAATGCAACAAAAAAAGTGGGCTTGACCCACTTCTAGGTAAAACAATTTTTTCCAAGAAGTTTGAGAACAGATACATTTACGGGACACAATACGGGAATTTCCCGGATTGTGTAGCGATAGGAACACCGTCATTACTGACTGTGAAGGCGGTATCCCGCAAACCTCGCTCTCATGAAGCCCAAAGCACCATTTATCTCTCGTGGTAAACTTTTCATCGAAGTTTGCCTCAATTCTCAGTTTAGCTCGATCGCCCCCCCGTTGACACTCGATGAGGCTAAAGTGGCTAAGATTCTGTAGAGACTTCGTTTCTATACTCCAACGATCGGTTTAACCACTCGATCCCGAACTTCTCATAGTTAGTAAGTTTTCCCGCATCTAAATTGTTCTCAATTAAGCGGCAGACGGATTGTAAATGTACTGCCTTTGCCCAACTCGCTCTCAACTTGAATGCTGCCTTGATGAGCCACTACGATCGCACTCGCAATCGATAGCCCTAATCCTGCCCCTCCTGTGGCTCTAGAGCGATCGCTCTGGACTCGATAGAAACGATCGAAAATTCGCGTTTGTTCGGCTGGAGCGATACCAACACCCGTATCTTGAACTTGAATTAGGGCTTCCTTGTCAGTGCGATCGAGGATGGCAAAGATTAGTCCTCCTGGGGGAGTGTAGTGAATGGCGTTGGTAATTAAGTTCGTTACCATACGGTAAAGTTGGACTTCATCCCCAAGAATCATAGTGGCTTGTGAGGCACGAATTTCTAACTTCAAATGTACATCAGCTATCATTGCCAAACCTGCAAGTTCCTCTACTAAATCGCCGATCAGATCGTTGAGAGAGCAAGGCTGCAATTGAGTCGAAATCTGTTGTTGTTCAATGCGACAAATGAACAGTAAATCTTTGACTAACCTGGAGAGACGGATGTTTTGTCGTTCGATAATATCCAGGTTTTGATTAACCTCTGGTAAGTCTTCAGCAAGACGAGTATCCTCAACTGTACTCTGGATCACAGCGAGAGGCGTTCGCAATTCATGAGCAGCATCGGAGGTGAATTGTTGCATCTGGCGATAGGACTGATAAATTGGTTGCATCGCTACTCCCGCTAACCACCAACTCGCTCCTCCCACTAACAGCATCGCAAAAGGTAAGCCTAAAAACAGGAACAGTCGCAAGGTGTTAAGATAAGCATCCCATTCTTTGAGCGATCGCCCAATTTGCAGATAACCCCAAGGCAAACCGCTGTTGGTTCTCAGTAATAGAGAAATTTGATAAAAGCGATCGCCCTTAGAACAATTCAGAACCTGCCAAAACTCCTTTGGCGCAAAACGTTTTAATACATTTGGCTGCTCTCCACTCGTCGCCAAAACACGTCCAGATTCGTTTAAAAAGCGGAGATAATAGCCCTCCTGCTGAAACACTCTAGCAGTATGTCGCGCGCCGTCATTGCTTGAAAAATAACAGTTTTCATTCGATAAACACAAACCGGGCAAAATAGTTTTCAAGCTGGATGAAATCTGTCCCGGTTGTTGTAATTCAGGTTCGATACTGTCATGCAGCGTTCCGGCTAAGTCCTGTAGTTTTTGCTGGAGGATATATCGCTGGGTGTGAAACAAAACCTGATATGCTGCAACACCGCAGATACCTAACAACAGACCTATCACGATCGCATACCAACCTGCGAGTTGCCAGCGCGTGCGGTTAAATAGCTTGTTCGAGTGCATATTATAGCAGTTGACAGTTGACAGTTGACAGTTGACAGTCAGTTGACAGTTGACAGTTGACAGTTGACAGTTGACAGTTGACAGTTGACAGTTGACAGTTGACAGTTGACAGTTGACAGTTGACAGTTGACAGTTGATGGGAATCAAACCTTGTTAGAGTTGATGCCTCCATCATTCACAACTCAATATCTGGCTTTTTTCAATTCAGAAAAACTGAAAAATATCTTGGCTGAGATGGTATTTTCAGTGCAAAACCTCTGAGCGAAAGGTTGTTAGCAATCACCATTGTTATGGTGTTCTACTGATGTTTTTATGCTGATTGTTATATAATTCGGGTTTCCGAATAGCTGTTAAGTAAGTCCACCTAATTAAACATAAGATCTCGATGGCTAGAAAACTTGCTCTATAAGCATTCTTCCTTCTTCCTTCTTCCTTCTTCCTTCTTCCTTCTACTTAACTACCAATAGTGAACGGAAATATTGCCTCCCAGAGGTGAGGGGTGACGCCCTCGGTGAATTCGCCAACAGTTTCTTTCAACCGCTAGCGTCATAACTTGTTCAAGCGATAACCGAATCCATGAACCGTTTCAATCATCCCATCACAGCCATAATCTGCCAGCTTGCGACGCAACAGACGAATTCTGGCAGCAACTACATTGCTCATCGGGTCAGCATCCACGTCCCACAAACGATTCAAAAGTCGATCGCGCGTGAGGATTTGATTCGGGTGCTGCATGAAATATTCCAGTAACCGAAACTCATTAGCCGTCAGAGGAATCACCGTTTGTTGTTCCCCATCATCGGTAGTGGAGATGGTTGATTTAGTATAATTAAGCCGCAATCGCCCCGCCTCAAGTTGGTCAGAATTAAAATGGGGCGACTGTTCCGGCGACAAACTCCGTCCCCGTCGCTGGAGTGCCCGCAACCGGGCTAACAACTCCGCTTTAACGAACGGTTTCATCAGATAGTCATCAGCCCCAGCATCTAGCCCAGCCACCATATCCTCCGTGCGATCTTTTGCCGTCAACATCAAAACTGGTAAAGGATTATTCTGCCGGCGCAAACGTTGGCACAGTTCGACGCCAGAAATTCCCGGTAGCAACCAGTCAAAAATGGCGATCGTGTACTCTGTCCATTGGTCTTCCAGATAGTTCCAAGCAGTTGTGCCATCCTGCACCCAATCCACCAGGTACTTTTCGCGGCTCAAGGTGCGTTGTACGATCGCACCTAAATCGGGTTCGTCTTCCGCCAGCAGAATTCTCATTTTATCGCTATCTCGTCCAATACTTTTTTACTAACAAACATATACGAATTCTCGAAATTTATCCAACATTTTGGATCGGAATGTTTTTACCGCAGAGGGCGCAGAGGACACAGAGAGAATAGGGAGATGAATACAGGACGATGCTACCGGATTTGATATCATATTGTTTCCGGTTGCATCGGTATTGTTTAAATAGTTAACTGAGTTAACAGTCAACTGTTAACTGTTAACTGTTAACTGTTATTAGCCTACTTCTTTCGTTGCTGTCTGCTCAATACCATAGTTTCTCAACTCGGTTGTTTCCATCATCCGTTTAGGGATCAGAAACTTGCCAAATCGAGCATACAATGCAGGTAGAACCAGTAGAGTGAGAGCGGTTGAGGTAAAGAGTCCGCCGAGGACGACGATCGCCAATGGTTGCAACAATTCCTTACCGGCGCCACCGCTTAAAACCAAGGGAATCATCCCCAATGCCGAGGTGAGTGCTGTCATCAGAATCGCCAGCAACCGTTCCATCGAACCTTCTACAATTACTTCCGAAAGTGGCATTCCTTCGGCAAGTTTGGTGTTGTAGTTGTCTACCAGCAGCAATCCATTGCGCGTCGCCACACCAAACAAGGTCACAAAGCCGACCATTGAAGGAACAGAGAGAACGCCACCCGTTAGCAGCACTGAGATGACACCGCCAACCAGTGCCAATGGTAAATTGACCATCACCATCAGCATCGCCGGAACGGATTTTACCGTGAAGTACATCAATACTGCGATCGCCACCACCGCTAATATTCCGAAAATTAGGAAGTTTTGAGCAGCCCGTTGTTCCGACTCATACTGTCCGCCGTACTGAATATAGTAGCCTTGGGGCAGTTGCACCGATTGCTTAACTTTGGCGCGAATATCATCAACAACCGAACCAACATCGCGTCCCTGTACGTTGGCTGAAACCACAATTAAACGAGAGACGTTTTCCCGATTAATCGTGTTCGGGCCCTTGCCAAAGTCAACCTTTGCCACTTCCGAAAGCGGGATGATTTGATTAGTTGGGGTATTAACTTGGAGGTTGCGAATCGTGTTGAGATTGCGACGGGCCGATTCGTTGACCCAAACCAGCACATCGACCAACTGTTGACCATCGGGCACTTGACCAACCACTCGTCCATTCAGGGCTGTTTCGGTGAAATCTGACAATTGGGCGATCGTCAATCCGTAGCGGGCGGCTGCATCTCGGTTAAATTGAATTTGTACTTGACGGATCGGAATTTGGGGCTCAAGCTGAAGGTCTACCAATCCCTTCACGTCTTTCATTGTCGTTTCGATTTGTTCTCCAATGCGGCGGAGTTCTTGTAAGTCGTTGCCAAATACTTTAATGGCGATCGCACTTCTCACCCCCGACAACACTTCATCCATCCTGTGACTGATAAATCCACCGACATTGCCGGCAACTCCCGGAAACTGACCCAATACTTCCCGCAAAGCTTGAATCGCCGCAGGACGGTTTTTCATCGCTGCTTCACTCAGTTCCACGTCCAAGTGTGCCAAGTTCACCGATGCCGCATCCGGGTCACCTGGAGCACGGCCCGATCGCAGTTGTACAGATTCAAACCTTGGGTCATCCTTCAGTGCAGTTTGAATCGCTAACCCAACTCGATTGGTTGCTTCCAGTGAGGAACCGGGATAAAGGGCGATCGCATTCATCAGCGATCGTTCCTGGAACGTTGGCAGAAAATCTCGTCCTAATGTCGGCACAATCAGCATCGACGCTACCATTGATGCTGTAGCTAATCCCAAAATTAAGGTAGAGCGACGCATCGCCCACTTTAGCAACGGATGGTAAACTCGTTTGGAAAACAGTGCTAGGAATGGTTCTGTCGTCTTCATCCGTTTGTGGGGCAGCAAAATGGCACACAGTGCGGGCGAAACAATCAGCGATTCCAGGCTGGAGATGACTACCACCACCAAGTAGGCAATGCCCATTGGGGTGAAAATGCGCCCTTCCACGCCAGAAAGTGTGAAAATCGGTGAAAAGACGATAATCCCAATTAACGTGGCTCCAATCAGCGACTCGCGCACCTCCTGAGAACCCTCAAAAATCACATCCATTGGTGGCTTGGGATGTGGCGAGAGGCGATTTTCCCGCAAGCGACGGTAGGTATTTTCGCAGTAGACGATCGCATCATCCACTGCTGTCCCGATCGCCACTACCAATCCGCCAAGGGTCATAGTGTTGAGTTCCAGCCCGATCCAGGAACACACCAAAAGTGAGAACAGTAGCGTCAGAAAGAAATCGAACAAACAGACGGAGAGAGTGCGCCAGTTCATCAGAAACGGAATCAGGATGGCTGCGACAATCAAACTGCCTTCGATCAAAGCCGATCGCACATTACCAACCGATGCGTCAATGTAGGCATCTTGCCGGAAAGTGACGTTTGCCTTCACATCCTTGGGTAAACCCGGTTTAATTTCCTCCATCGCCTCGATGATGGCTTTGGTGACGGTGGGACTATCTACCAACGGTTGCTTGTTCACCATCACCACCACAGCGCGTTGACGATTCCAACTGGCATCGCCTCGCTGGAGTGCAGCTCCAATCTTCACCTCTGCCACATCCCGCAGTAGAATGGTTTTTCCTTCCTGCACCTTGACGACTGCTTTTTGCAAATCTGCGATCGTCTGGATTTGTCCCTGTCCCCGAATCACCAATTCGCGATCGGGGTCAATCAACAATCCACCGGCGGTTTTGGCATTTGCTTCGTTTGCCGCCTTGACGACTTCCTGAAGAGAAACCTTCAACGCCTTCATTTTTTCTGGACTAGCAATCACCTGAAACTGCTGCACGTCTCCGCCGTAGACTAGCACTTGCGATACGCCGGGAACTGCCAGCAATCGGTTGTTGATTTTGCCATCCACCAAACGCCGCACGTCCATAATCGATGTAGTCTCAGACGTGAAGGCATATTGAATCACCGTCCCAATGGGGGGAGCTAGGGGGGATATCTGCGGTGTACCAATTCCTTCTGGTAGTCTGTCTTGCGCGTCCTGCAATCGCTCTGCCACGAGTTGACGAGCTTGATAGGGGTCGGTGCCCCATTTAAACACCACCCGCAATACAGAAATTCCTACGGCTGACGATGTACGGACGACTTCAACTCCAGGCGTGCCGTTGACTGCACTTTCTAGTGGTAACGTCACCAAGGATTCTACTGCTTCCGGTGCAAGACCGGGGGCTTCGGTTTGTACTTCTACTTGAGGTGGCGCAAAGTTGGGCAATACGTCGAGGGGCATTCGACTTACTGTATACAGGCTCCAGATGGTCAGGGCGATCGCCCCGAACACCACTAACCATCGTTGAGCAATAGACCATTTGGGGATGACGTTTAACATAAAAATGAAATTTGGATAGCATTAGGCAAGCTTTTAGGAGACGGAGTAGAGAGGTTTACTCAGTCGCGATCGACAACAACCAAAAATCTTGGTTTTTGAATCTCTACTTGCCCTGACCTTTTAAGGCAAAAACGGCGAATCCACCCACCAGTAAAACTCCTGCGCCTCCCACCCACATCAAAGGTGACGATCCTTGAGCAGGCTGCGCTTCTACTTGCGATGTAGCGGGTGATGCTTGCGATGTAGCGGGTGATGCTTGCGATATAGCGGGTGATGCCTGCGATGTAGCGGGTGATGCCTGCGCTTCTGCTTGCGGTTTACCTCGCAATGCCTCGGAGTACAAGAGTGTTGCCCCCTGCGTTACAATCTGATTTCCCGAAGCTAGATTGCCTTCTTTAATTTCCACCACATCTCCAGAGTCGCTACCAATCTGAACTGAGATCGGTTTGTAGGTTGTTCCTTCCTGGATGTAGACGAGCTTTTGCCCGTTGGCATCAATCAAACTGGTGCTGGGAACTTTGAGAATACCTCCATCGGTTGTAGGGGGGATTGCCTCTGTCTTAATTCCCAATGCTGTTGCTTTACTGGCATCAACTTCGATCGGCTGCATAATCTTAGCCGCATCGCCACCTGCAAACTCGCTGTTATGCCCAACGTGGGCTAGCACCGGAGCCGAAGCCGTACACAACATTAATCCCAAAACAAAACTAGACCCGTAGCGGGCGATCGATAACGAATTTAACTGCAATGATTTCGATAGCATAAAAATTTCCTCCTGACATTTAGCAAACCGGTGTGATGAAACAGCCACTCCTCCCAAGAGCAATCTATTCCTCACCCCGCAAGTTGTGAACCTTCTCCAGCTAGAATGTCAGGCCCAAATAAAAATTTGATGAAAATTTGAGGCTAAGTCTCAGAATTTACGGTTCGCTTCTGAAGTTATGGAGAAACCTAATGAAAATTTTCAAGTCCGGGAACTGGAAACGCATAGCCTTATGGATTCTGGCAGCCACCACTCTAATTCTTCTGGGAGATGATCCTTGGGAAGTCTTCCCTTTTGTTCAACACAGACGGATGTACTGTTCCCATGATGCAGTCAAGTCTCCCTATTGCAATTTTTCACTCCTTCGCACCCATTTTGATGACATTAGTCCAGATGGGCAGACCCTAGTTAGGGCTTGCTGAAAAAGTGTACGTAGTGGAAAAACGAGGCTACACAGCTTAAAAAATAGTAGGTTTATTGCTTGCATTCCCAAATTGAGCCAGAAACTAACAACTTTCATTGCAAGGGTTTTGAGCCTCTATAATCCTATAACTTGCACTTTTTCAAGCAAAAAAAGCTTAAACCCCTTATCTGGCAAACTTTCTACTTTTATTCAGCAAGCCCTAGTTAGTATCAAAAAAACAGGAAAAAGATCTTTCGATCTGCAAATAAGCTGTTACGCATTTAAAATGGTATTGTAGGGTGCGTCAGTTTTCAGGCGTTTCCCATGTATAGTCAGTGTTCACGAGTGACGCACCCGGATCGGGATAGTTAGTGGTTTAAATGCGTAACAGCTTATCGGATTTAAAAACAGGAAAAATCAAGGCAAAAAAAGCTTTTCTCGTGAGATATTTAGACCATTTAGTATAACCCTCAGTCGTGATTTTATAATTGGTAGTACGCCGAAGGGACTGACAGTATGGAATCTACAAACAGCCGAGCTAGAAGCAGTTTTGGATCCAGAGCCAGAGCAAATGAGTCGTTTAGTCGTCAGTCCTGATGGCAAACTATTAGCCGAAATTACAAACGATTCGATAATTAAAGTGTTGCAGCGTTTGTAAAATTGAAATTTCAACCTAACGCGGAGCTATCTGTTGCAGTTGTTTGGCTTGTTCGAGGATTTTCTCGAAGTCTTCTTCGCTCAACCGCTGAATGTAGTTGATTTTAAACTCTTCTAAGAAGTCGCACAGCAATAGTTGTATTTCTTGCCAAGTTTGCTGCTGTTGGAGTTCGCTTCCTAAAGCTTGTGCGAAATGTTGGACGAGCTGGTTTGAGAGTTGGATGCCTTGAGGATCTTCGCTAGCGATTTTGAAGGCTTCGTAGGCATTTTGCGGGCCGAGGGTGGCTAATTTTGACAGTTCTGCAACTAATTGTGAAGCTAGCTGTGCGGGAAGGTTTCCGAGTCCGGGTACTTGCTGGAAGCCTTGATAAATTGGGGATTGTTTGAGAAATATTTCTATATTGTACCGGAGTAGATCTTCTAAATCTGGCTGGAGTTGAGGCAGGACTTTGTAAACGGTTACTTGGACTAAACGGCTGGCGATTGCTTCTATTTCGTTGATATTATTAATGTCTAAATATCGCTGTTTTTGAGTTTGGAAAAGTTGTTTTGCTAGTTCGCCACTGGTAATTGATTGTTGCATCTGATTGATGAGCTGAATTACTACTACTTCTGTCAATTCTTGCGCGAAGTTGGCGACAAAACCTCGGCTGATTTGGGCGCGTATGGGTTGGAGATCGGGCATTTTGGCTTGGTGGATGCGAATGGTGACGGGTAATACTCGCAACAGGCGCCAGAAGGGGAGGAACAAAAAGATGTCGTACCACCGCCAGAGCATGGCTTGCCGCCAACTGACACTGCGGTGGCGGCGGCTGATGAAGTAGGTGCGGGCTAGAAATTCGATCGCAAATATGGCAATAAATGGCAGGTCGATTTGCCAGAAGTTGTCTGTAAATTCCCCATTTTCTCCGATCGTGCGGTAATAGTTGGTGGCGATTAACGGCTTGATTTTGGCGTCAAACCAAGTGATTTCTTGTTGCCAGCCTTGTTTGTTTAAATACTCTTGGCTCCAGAATGTTTTGAATGATTGTTTTGCTGATTGCTGCGGATTCGGCGTGCGATCGCGCATCCGGTCTTTAATTTTTTCTAAGGACCCACTTTTTGATGCTACTCGAAACGGATCTTCGTCGATCATGTTCGCGCTCAGAGTGTTTATTTCCTGCAATTTGGCTGCTACTTGAGGAGATGGCAAGCCTGTTTGCACTACTTGTTTTTTTAATTCTTCTAAGGTTTCTAGATATTTCTGGGTGTCTCGGTGGGGTTGAATTCCTTTGAATGGGTCGTATATTTGGGTGAGAACCGGTAGTTGCCGGAAGTAGAAATTTCGGGCGGGAACATAAGTTATATCAAATAATACTAGGCTTAAATTTCCTAGTGCGACCAGTGCAATGAACCGCTCGAACCAGGGTACTTTGGGTGATTCTTTACGGGAGTTTTCAGTTAGAGATGGCTGTAGTTTTGGTGTCACTGGCATTTCCTAAATAAGTAGACGGAGCGAAATAACTGTAACTGGTAATAGCTGGAAAAAAGGAAACAGCTTAAACTGGCTAACTGTCGGGTTGCGATCGGATTGCGATCGGGTAAGCTAGTATTTATTTGAACCAGGGGAAATTTAGGTAGTTTGGGATTGTTGATTTTGCCGGGTTGAGTAAAATTTTATACTTGTAAAATATTAAGGTCGATCGAACTTGACGGTAGCAGCAGCTCCCGTTAGTCTGCTTCTCTCTGGCAATAAAATTATATCTCAGGCAGAATCCTAAGTTTTTTTTCGGCGTTGCAGAGCTAACTGGTCTGGTAATAAATTACTATTTTTGTTTAATCTGCTGGCTGTTTGACCGCGAAATCAAATCTCTTGCACCGATCGCAGTTTAAGGTTAGATTTGGACTTCGAGTTTGAGGTCAAACCCTCAAGAGAGGTATACTTGCTCAGGGGCAGTCTGGCGAGAGCGCTTCCGAGCAAGTGCGAGGGTGGCTGCAACCTCCGTAAGGTTCGGGTTCTCGCCTCCACAAAAACCAGCTAGCGATCGGACTCTTGAATAAAATGACACCCTGAGTATAATTTTGTTCGCATTTTTTTAATATATGACATACTGCCTTAATCTCGATTGCCCAAAAGACAAGCGTCAGAACCCACCAGGCACAAAGTATTGTCTTAATTGTGGTTCCAAACTGTTGCTAAAAGACCTTTATGCAGCAACCGAACCGCTGCGCGATGGAGGATTTGGCAGGACTTTTCGAGCTGTCAATCATGGAAAGTTTGAGGAACTTTGCGTTATCAAACAGTTGTCGCCGCCGCAGGAATTTCAGCGGAAGCCGGCTCATTTTAAAAAGTATGTCCGACTGTTTGAACAAGAGGCAAGGCGGCTTTACGAACTGAAGCACCCACAAATTCCTCAGCTAATTTCTTATTTTGAGGAAGATGGGCGTTTGTATTTGGTGCAGGAGTTTATTGATGGGAATAATTTAAAGGATGAGTTAGAAAAGTATGGTGCTTATAGCGAACTTAAAACTAGGGAACTGCTGTTAGATTTGTTGCCTTTGCTGAATTTTGTTCACGAGCGCAATGTCATTCACCGGGATATTAAGCCTGAGAATGTGATCCGCCGCAATCGCGATCGCAAGTTGGTGCTGATAGATTTTGGGGTTTCCAAACAGGTAGTAACTGATGCTCCAACCAAAACGGGCACGAAGTTGGGAACTCCGGGTTATGCGGCGCTAGAACAGCGGCACGGTAGGGCTGTTCCTGCTAGCGACCTTTATAGTTTGGGGGTGACTTGCATTCGCTTGCTGACTTCTGTGATGCCTTATTTGGATATCTACGGGGACATTCACGATGACCTTTACGACCCGCTCGAAGGTCGCTGGCTTTGGAGGGAGGCTTTGCCGAAAGGAACAAAAATTAGCCAGGATCTAGGTCAGATTTTGGATAAGTTGATTCAGGAATATGTCAAAGACCGCTACAAGTCTTCTCTGGAAGTTTTTGAGATTTTAAAACCTGCTGCTGTTGTTGTTCCACCAGATTCTAAGTTGCAGCAGGCAACTGTTCTTAGTCCTTCTTTGCCGACTCAACCTGTAACTAAAAATCCGATTGTTTCTGTGAATTTAGAGTCGGAAAAAGGGATTGATTATTCTCAGTTGGAAAGGCTGCTGGCTGCTAAAAATTGGCGTGGTGCTGATGAGGAAACTTCTGTGAAAATGCTGGAAGTGATGCAGCAAGTTTCGAGGGGTTATTTGAGTGAGGAAGATATTAGGAAGTTTCCCGCTAAGGATTTGCAGACGATTGACCAACTTTGGGTGCGACACAGCCACCGGAGGTTCGGTTTTTCTGTACAAAAGGGTTTTTGGGTCAAGTCGGGGGGAAAGGCTGGTGTTTATGATGCTGATGTTTGGGAGAAGTTTGGCGATCGAGTGGGCTGGCGAGTTAACGGTCAGTGGGTATACTATTCTGAACTGAATTTTACTTCTAAGGCTTTGCCGGGACATTTGCCGGGAGGGACTGTTTTTGGGTGGGAAGGTGGGGTTTTGTGTGGTGTTTTGGGCTTGGGTGGGATCTGGTTTCTGCTGTCGCGGCGAGATTTGTAGGAAGAGGGAAGTTCGGCAACGGATGCTGTAATGGATGTAACGGATGGAAGTCGGAAGAGGGAAGTTCGGCAACGGATTCGCTCGACGGATGTAACGGATGTAACGGATGTAAAGGATTTAGTCGGATGGAAGTCGGAAGAAGGAAGAACGGTCAACAGGGAAAAAAGAGGCGAATCATGACAAAGGTGTTCATTCAGTTGACAGTTGACCTGGGACAGTTGACCTGGGACAGTTGACCTGGGACAGTTGACCTGGGACAGTTGAGGGCAGCCTCTACCTGGAAGGAAGAGGATTGGAGTAATGAATAGTCTGATCTTAATTTATCGCTAAAACGGAGAGGCTTTTAACCAATTATTTCTGGTAATTATTTAAAGAGTTAACAAATTTTTATTTCATTTTTTAAGAATCTGTGCCGAATGGGAATTGTATATTTCAATCAATGGCGCAAAAATATCAAATTCTTTCGCGTTCTTGGTTTCTTCCCTGGACTTACCTACAGGCGATCGATCTAGGTAGCTGCTGAGTATAGCTTGGCGATATGTTGTGTAGAAATTAGGTATAGCCTTTCTCAAAAAGATGAGGTATGACTGACAGCTTATATGACCACTAAATCAAGAGGGCCCAAGCCCAACAACGTACCTCACTTTTTTGGGAAAGGCTATAAAAAAAAACCGAAAATCAGATATAGTGCGAAACCATTTTTCTTGTGATATGTTTTGAGAGAAGGGCAAGTTTACGAACCAACAGATCAGTCCTTACCCGTAGAAAAGTATTAGGGCGGGCTTTGGCTCTAATTTATGCAGGAGATTTCTCTATTATGTTGCAAGAAAAACGTCTCAAGCCGTGGACTGTAGTTCGATCGCTTCCGAATGTGGAAAAGGTGGTTGTGGGTCAGTTTCGTAGTTGGTCTGATGCAGACGGTCACTTGCAAATTCTGAAGCGGATGGTTCCGGCCGACCGGTTAACTGTTGTGTTCGATCCGGTAGTTCCAGCGTAATATTGCTGCTTAGGAATGAAAATTAAATAACTTACATTTTTGATTGTTCTTGTGGGATGGGCGTCCCGCCCGTCCCGGAAAGACGGGCGGGACGCCCATCCCACAAATATGTGTAAATTATTTAATTTCTATTCCTTAGTTTAGTAGCGTGCGATCGCTCGCGCGAACTCAGCGGTCGCCTCTTTTTTTGAGCTAATAAAAATTTACATAAAAAAATACATAAAAATTGCGATCGCACGCGCGGGCGATCGCAACTAAAATCATTAGATATATTGCAAAAATACCTAAGACGGGCGAGACGCCCATCCCACACACAATTTTTTTGCTTGTGGAATGGGCGTCCCGCCCGTCCGAAATTTTGATTAAAAAGACTCAGGCAATCTTGTTTATTGTCGTTAACTGCGACGAATTTCAGTAACTTGGTCGGCAACATCCAAAATTGCTGGCGGCATCGAGGGCCCAGTCAAAATAATATCCAAATCGTGCGGCTTGTTGTCAATCAATGCGAGCACTTCTGTCTCCCGAATCAAACCTAAATTGACCGCCAAACTCAACTCGTCGAGAATAACTAAGGCGTAACTGCCGGAGAGCACCGCATTTTGAACGTACTCCCACAATTGTGCGATCGATCGCGTTTCGATCTCATCTAAATCCGCATTCTCAATGCAGCGGGGCAAATCGCACCGCACCCAATCTAAATTTTGCCCGAGTCGCACGGGATGTTGATGCCCTTGATTGATTCCCCCTTTGAGGAACTGCACTGCCAACACCGGAGATCCCTGTCCTGCAATTCTCAGGGCTTGAGCCATAACATTTGTAAAAAAGCAGCGGTGCGGGCCTGTAAAAACTTGCACCAGCCCTTTAACTGTGTAGGGCAAGCTGTGGGTCAAATTGAGTTTAGGGGTTTGTAACTGAGCAACCATAGGGCAATATTTAATTAGTAACTAAGTCTTGACTGCTGCTCCGAGCTGCACGTGGCTGGAGCCTGCTTAACAATATATAGTGTACTTGGCCGATCGCAGATCCGATCGAACGCTAGATATACAAATTGTCAAAAGCTAGCGGCAGTAGCATTCGGAGCCGTCAATTAGATTTTGAACTCAAGCAAGCACTTGTGCAGAAGCCTGCTTTTTTAGCGAAATATAGCAGGGAAGCCGACAGTTATGAAGTTATAGATCCAAAAACCCGGGTGATGAGAGTCTTGGTGGCTCCAGGATTGTCAATAAAAGGTACAGATCGCATAGAATTTGAATGTCGTGGCACTAGGAGCAGGCACTGTGAGATTGGTGATTCTGGGAGGGCCAGGAGCGGGAAAGGGAACTCAAGCACAACTATTGTGCGACAATTTGAGCATTCCTTTGCTGGCAGTAGGGGACATTCTGCGTGCGGAAATCGCAGGTGAGACAGACTTGGGCAAGTTGGCCGTGTCTTATGTGGAAAAAGGCGAGTTAGTTCCCGATGAAATTTTGATTCGATTTATCGGCCGCCGGCTGCTGCTGTGGGATGTTTTTAATGGCTGGGTGTTGGAGGGATATCCGCGAACGGCTTTTCAAGCTGAGGAATTGGATTTTTTGTTAGACGATTTGGCGCAGGAGCTAGATTGGGCGGTTTGGTTGAAGGTTCCGACTGAGGTTTTGCTGAGTCGATCGATCGAACGCGATCGATCGGACGATGAGCCAGAAATTTTGCAGCGCCGGCTCGATTTGTACGAGGAATGCACTATTCCGATTTTAGAGTATTACGAACATCGGAACAAGCTGTTAACTATCAATGGCGATCGATCTCCCGAAGAAGTGCAGCAGGATATTCTTAAAATGGTTAATAGTTAGTTGTTAGCTGTTATTTGTTATTTGTTGGCAAAAAACCAATGCCCGATGCCCAAGGAGTGTCAAGTTAAGACTGAAAGCCTTGAGAAATCTAGTTGTTACCTCAGTCTAGATCCCCCTAAATCCCCCTTAAGAAGGGGGACTTTGAGAAGGTTCCTGTCCCCCCCTTCTTAAGGGGGGCTAGGGGGGATCTAGGTTTAATAGTTAAACCGCAGTCTGTAACTGGCTTAGAAGTTAAATTGACACCAATTCCCAATTCCCAATTCCCAATTCCCCATTCCCAATTCCCCATTCCCAATTCCCCATTCCCATTTTATGTCCATAAAACGTGCCGACGGTAGACAACCAAATCAACTTCGTCCGATTAGTTTCGATCGCGAATTCAACAAATTTGCCAGCGGTTCAGTGCTCGCGAAAAGCGGCGACACTCAGGTACTGTGCAGCGTTACGATTAAGCCAGGAGTACCTAGGTTTCTGGAGAATACCGGCAAAGGTTGGCTGACGGCGGAGTACCGGATGTTACCAGGCTCTACGCCGCAGCGACAAGAGCGGGAGTTTATGAAGTTATCGGGGCGCACTCAAGAGATTCAGCGGTTGATTGGCCGGAGTTTGCGATCGTGCTTGGATATGGAACTTTTGGGCGATCGAACGATTATTGTAGATGCTGATGTGTTGCAAGCGGATGCTGGGACTCGCACGACTTCTATCAATGGCGCGTTTGTGGCTGTGGCTGATGCTTTGAATAAGTTGGTGCAAAAAGGTGATTTAGTGCGATCGCCTTTGATTCGCCAAGTGGCGGCCGTGTCTGTGGGACTTTTGGAAGGCGAGCCGTTTTTAGACTTGAATTATCTGGAAGATGTGGCGGCGGAAATTGATTGTAATGTGGTAATGAATGGAGATTTGGACATTATTGAAATTCAGGGAACTGCGGAGGAGGGAAGTTTTAGTCGGAGTCAGTTAAATCAAATTTTGGATTTGGCAGAAACTGGGATTCAGGAATTGTTGGAGGCTCAGCGACAGGCTTTGGTTTAGTAGGAATTACGCATGGGAGTCCAGAAACCGGGTTTTTTTGAGAATACTTCGTCGCAGTCGAAAGATTTGGTAAAAACCCGGTTTCTTTGGTCTACTTTATAAGATGGTTTTCGATTTCAAGGAATTGAGCAATGAACACATTTCTTCCGCTTCCCCTGTCATCCCAAGGCGATTAAAGCCATCTAATGCCTTAGTCGCCCATTCGGAGGCTTTCTCAAAATTTCCCCGCGATTCCTCTAAAAAACAAAACAAACGTTGGTAGCAAGCAGTACGCTTTTTATGCTTAGTTCGCTCAGCTACAGGTAAGCCTGTATTCAAAAGTTTTTCAGCTTCATCGAGCTCTTTATGTACTATTGCAATAGCAGCCAGCCCCTGCTGAGCAGCGATGATTCCTCTTTGAAAATCAATTTTTTGAGATTCTTCAAATAGTTTAAGATATAGTAGTTTAGCTCGGTGATGATCTCCTATTTTATAGTAAATTTTCGCTTGGTAATAGGGGACAATCATCCAATGAGGAAGATATTCTCGTTTATCAAGATCGGCTTTATTTAAAATATCTTCTTTTACATTTAACCAAATATGCGCTTCTTCATACTTCTTATTTTCGATGCAAATATAGGCAATATACTCACTTAAGTTATTTTGAACAATTATGTCTGCACGATCCCGTAGCTCCCATGCTTTCGTCAAAATTTTATGAGCTATTTCTAAGTTCTTTTGTCCTCCGATTAACAGCAATGTCCAGGCTTTTTCTGACATTGCATACACAGCAGTTGACCAGTCACCACGTCGCTCTGATGCGCTAATCAACCAGTTCATCCAAAATAGACGGTCTTCCCAATAACCGTAGGCATTTGTATAATAGTGTAAGTTTCGGCATAAATTTTTAACATCGGTATAGCGTTCTTGATTTGCACACCAGTGAAGCACATCTAACAGATTTCCCTGCTCATCCTGTATAACGTCATATTCAATATGCCATTCTTGCCAAAAAAACTGTCCGTGTTTTTCTGCCAAGTTTAAATACCACTTTATCCACCGTTCTCGCGCTTCTTTCTCAAAATCTGAATAACCAGCAATTTCTGCTAAAGCATACTCGCGGTTAAGAGACACCATTTCATATCGTCCTTCTCGCTGACGCACCAGGGATAGTTGTTGAAGCTGAGCTAATCCTCTATTTACAGCAATAGGATCTGCTTTTAGTCCAGCCACCTCAACCACAGCATCCCAGACGGGCGCTTCGTGAAAAATAGCCAAGGACATCAACAATTTGTGAGCGGTTTGCCCTCTGAGTGGTTGAACCGAACCCTCAAAGCAAAAGCGCGCTAAATCTTCAGGAAGTGGACTCGATCTATCTAATAAAGTTTCTAGAGAATAACCACTTGCAATCTGACCGATCGCATAAATAATAGCGATGGGAACCCCTCCAAAACGCTTGTAAAGCTGCCTTGCCCGATCGTCGCTCAGCGTCACTCCTTTTTCGATGATTTGTTGCTGAATGAGTCGCAGACTGTCTTCTTCTGGCAAGCAGTCAAGACGCATAGAAGCATACATTACAACCTGTTGGCGGGTAGTGATAACTGCTTTGGTACTTGGCGGTAGGTCAGACAAAAAAGCTAAAACCTCGTTTTTGTCAGCTATTGCCTCTAGATTATCGACAATGAGCAAAGTTTTTTGCCTGCCAAGGCTTTGATAGACTCGGTTTAGTTGCTCTTCCGGTGCAGCCTGAGTAATGCTTGGGTCATCTAAAGTAGATGCGATCTGTCTGAAAATATCCTGAAGGTTATTATGTCTCTGAAGTCGCGGCACTATACCAGTGGAAAACAGATAATCAGCCTTAGCTGAAGTAATTATAATTGCATCAAATATGATGCTTGTATCTGTCTGAGTACCGTGCTTAGCTTCCCAACAACGATAAGCTGCTTCTAATACCAATGCAGTTTTGCCAACGCCACCGATGCCATCTACAGTAATAATTGGCGCGCGGTAATTGAGTGAAATAAATTTTAGTAAATCTTTGAGTTCAGTCTCGCGACCAATAAATTCGTTATTCTGATTTAAAAAGTTGCAATATGGAAGCTGCCGTAAAGCTTGACGATCTGGTATAGAAGGGGCGATCGCCCTTTCCCGTCCCACAAAATTCTGGTTTGGTATTGAGGGATGTGCGATCGACCCTTCAGCATCTACAAAATCGGACTCTGGCTGCTGTCGCAAATAGTCCCGAATCTTGGGCAGCCAGGAGGACTTATTGATTCGCTTCGATTCTCCCATTTCCAGGGCGATCGCCTCACCGATGTCCGCGCTGACTCGTTTGGCATGGATGACACTGTAACCGCTATCCTTCGCAGCATTCTCGATCGTCTTGCCCTGCAAAAACTGATCGATCAGACTGCACTGGGCATCAGTTAAAGGACGATTTTGAAAAGCTGACAAAGCTTTTTTGACCCAATTGACCATTGCTGTGCGATCGTCGGCCATATACCAAAAGATACTTTTTAACGTTGGTTTAGTGTAGCGTCAAAACAGTTGCCATTACAAGGTTTTTGGTAAAACAAGTTTGACCTTTGTGCGATCGCTTCATGGCAACGAAACACCAAATGATACTTTTTAGTTCAAAAAAGACTCATGCGCTTTTTAGCTAGTCACCCGATCTCTAACAAGACCACAACCCTTATCAATTGCGGATATTAGGTATCTCAACATATTTTTTTTGTATTCAAAGTGTTAATAGGGCGATCGGAAAGTATTAATAGTGTTCTTGAAAGTTGATACAAAAAAGACTAGCTCATTAAAAAATAAGTCTATATCGTAGAACGTAATCGAGCAAGAAACTTTGTTAACAGCAAAGTTCTTACTCCCCGCAATTCTTGTATCTAACACTTAGGCTCAAACCAATCCAAACTATACACTTCTTAAAGGAATCTGGTCATGCTGGCACAAACTACAGAAACAAAGACAGGTGAAGATGGTTTTTTAAATTTAGAAACAGTGCTTAACTCTGAGGCAATTCTATCTCTCATAAAAGGTCAATTGCTTGCTATTCGAGTTCGTCATTACTATCCTGAGATTTTCTGTCAACGAGTTCAAGAACGGTTGTCTAGTGAAGAACGAATGGGAGTCTATTCAACTGTTGGTGCGGCAGAGATTGGTCGCGATCGTCTTTCCTATTACGAAACACACAACGACCCAGTACATTGGCAGCAATACTACGCCCAAGCTGGATACAACATTCGAGAAATTCGAGAAATTTTCGATCCTTACTATTCACCAATCGATCGACTGCGACTTAACTTAGACGAAGTGTGGCCCGCCGGAGCACATCTCGAAAATATTGATGGTTTACCTATGTTTGTCGGCTTGACTCGTCTTCTTAAAGAAGGGTCTTACATTTTCCCTCACAATGACAATATTCAAGAGGATTCCAATTTCAATCCACGCGCAAGAGAAATTCGGATTCAGCTTGCGGCAAACGTTTACCTCAATATGCCAGAGTCAGGAGGTCGCTTGTTATTATGGGATGCTTCTATGCTTCCCGAAAATTTATCACATTGCCGTCGTGAAGACGCCTACGGATTTGACCCTGAAAAGATTGGCCCTCCTAAGCTTGAAATTCAACCAGAGATTGGCGATCTAATACTGTTTAACTCGCGGTATCTTCATTCGGTATCGCGTGTTGGTGTTGGCGGACGCTTGAGTAGCTCTTGCTTTATTGGTTTTCGTTCTTTCAATTGTCCGCTCTCTTACTGGAGCTAATGACTACTGTTTTTTACACTTTAATTTAGAGGTTTTCATTGTGACCACTCTTAAGCTGTACCTAGAAGACTCAGACCTTTCGGAAGCAACTGCAAAGATTGTTGAATTGATTAATGGCGAGCAACGGATTATTCGCCTCGATCGAACTATTTTTCACGCTCAAGGGGGCGGACAAAAATCTGACATTGGGTTGATTGACAATGTTCTTGTCACTCATGCCTCTCATTCTGATAACTATGTCGATCATTACGTTTCAGATTTCGGAAATCTCGAAGTTGGGCAGGAGGTAAATATTTCAATCGATATCAACAATCGTTTGATTCATTCCAATCACCATGTTGCAGGTCATTTGATTGCAGCATTAATTGAGAAAAGTTTCCCCGATTTGCAAGCAACTGGAGGGCATCATTGGCCAGGACAAGCACGAGTTGAATTTTCAGGGACTCTACCACCCATTGAAAAGGTTCAGGAAAGCTTAAAATCCGATTTGGCAGAGGCAATCTTTGAAGATATACCTGTACAAGTTAAGGGCGATCCTTACGGCAGTCGCAAGATTGCCATCGGAGATTTTCCTGCTGTCTCATGTGGCGGGACACATCCTAAGTCTCTTGGCACGTTGAGAGAAGTAGAAGTGACTAAAATTAAATCCCAGAAAGGAGTCCTCAGAGTTAGCTACTCTGTAGCAAATTAGAGACAATGTAGGGTTTGCATTGCCAGCCCTGCCAAATTGCGCTCGACACATTTGACTCATTCTAGCCCATGCGATCGCCCCACCATCCAAGAAACCGGGTTTCTACGATAATTTACGCATCCTCATGAGATTTTCCAAAGAAACCCGGTTTCTCAGGCTCCACGCGACTATAAAAAACCCAGTTTCTGCGATCGCGATCGACTTTTTGTGGGTATTGTGCGATTCTTAATAAAGAATCTTTGTAATTACCAATTGCTAAGATAATGCAAGCTGAAAAAATATCAATTTCCCTATCACCAGAGACTGTTGGCGAATTCATGGGGCGTCACCCCTCACCTCTGGAAGTCAGTATTTGCGTTCGCTATTTGTAGTTAACAGCTACATGGTCAATTAGATATTTAGTCCAGAAACACCTTTTTGAGGGGTGATGGGTGAAACCCTTTCTTGATTCGCCAACAGTCTCTTTTGAAATCGCGACTACACGAACAAAGTCCGCCTTCGCGGACTGAAGAAATAAAAGTATTTAAGCCTGATTTGATAAATTATACTGTATTTATTTTTTAGATTTGGGACGGGCTAGAAGCCCATCCCACTCATTGTTTTAAGGAAAATACGGGACGGGCTAGAAGCCCATCCCACTCGTTTTAAGGAAAATATGTTCATTGGATACCTCGGCCATCTTCCCTCAAGATCCGTGACATCCCGTACATTGCTAGTTGCCGAATTGCCTTCGGGTGAGGTTATCTTAGACAAGACGCGATCGCAATCACAGTTATGGCATCTCCAAACAATCAAAATTCGGCGGATTCATCTCTGAAACAGTCTCTAGAGGCTGGGTTAGCTGCTTTGAAACAAAAGGATTACCAAAGCGCGATCGCCCTTTTGGAATCCGTCAGCCAAACCGCAGCAAATCAACCGCCCGGAATCCGCGCCCAAATGGGATTAGTCGTGGCGTACAAAGCAACCGGAAATCTCAAAAGCGCGATCGCCCTTTGCACTTCCCTCACCAACATCCCCAACACCCAAATCAAAACCTGGGCCGATCGCACTTTAAAAGAATTAACCCCCCCAAAACCACCGGAAACTACACCAGAAACCGGCTTTGTCGCCTTTGATTCAGCAACGGAATCGCGGAAGGAAACGCTTAAGGGCGCTCGACCAACCGCAGACAAAAAAACCGGATTTTCACCCTTAGAGCCGACTAACGCCCCAGCAAACACCAAATCCACACATATTTCACCGCCACCTCCACCCCCCAAACCGCCGATTCACCCGACACAAGAGGGCGAGCACGGGGACACCGCCCCTACAACAACCGCAACCGATACAGAAACTAGCGGCGAAAACAGTTCCGGTTCCCCAACAGATATCCCCGGATTCGCCACCCCAGATACCTACGAACTTACTTGGCGCCAAGCGGGGCGCACCAAAAGTCCGCGCCCCCTCAAACCGCTAAAGTTGCTGAATTTTCGGATCGAAGCAGTTGGAAGTGCGATCGCCCTATTTTTTCTAGCCCGATTAGTCCTACAATTCCTGCTGACAAACATCAATGCTCTATTAGTTCAGCTTTACATATTTACTAGATTGCCAATTTTTCAGCCAATTCAGCTTTTTTACCGAGATCCAACTCCCTTCCTCCAGATTCTTTTCGGATTGCTTTTGGCATCTTCTCCCTGGCTGACAGACGCCCTGCTAAAACTTTTTTGCGGTATCGAAACCCTGCGCGGCTCAGTTTTATCCAAGCACAGCAAGGAAGCGACGCGCGTACTCCGCAGTTTTGGCACCAAGCAAAATATGCCAACGCCTGTACTGAAACTCTTACCGCTCAATGTTCCTGTAGCTTTCAGTTACGGCTGTTTGCCCCGTTTTGCTCGGATTGCTGTCAGTCAAGGGCTGTTAGATCAATTGACGGATGATGAAATTGCCACTATTTTCGCGCGGGAGTTGGCGCATATTTCTCACTGGGATTTTGCGCCGATGTCGCTGGCGATGTTGGTGCTTCAGATTCCTTACCTTATATATTGGCAGACTGCATACTGGGGCGAGCGGTTGTGCGATTTAATGACGATCGACTTTTTGCGTCGTACTGTGAGAGTTGTCACCGCCGCAATTTCTGCTACCAGTTACGGAATTTATAAATTACTGCGTTGGCCGATGTTGTGGTTGTCGCGCCGTAGAGTATATTTTAGCGATCGCACTTCCGCAGAAATTACCGGCAATCCCAACGGTTTGACGCGAGCACTAACTAAAATTGCGATCGGCATTGCTGCAAATATTGAACAGCAAAAACAAACTAGCTTTTTCCTCGAAAGTTTCGATTTGTTGTTACCCGTCGGCGTCGCACAAGCTGTAACCTTTGGTGGCGCTGCATTACGCGCGCCCCTAAAACAGATTTTGCTGTGGGATGTCAGCAACCCGGAACGCGCTCTTTTGACGGTTAATAACACGCATCCTTTGATGGGAGAGCGTTTCAAGCTGTTGGAACTCTACGCTCAATTCTGGAAACTGGAGACTGAGTTAGATTTGGCGAGTCTGTCGCCGGAAAAACCCAAAACAGGAAAATTATCTCTGTTTAAATCCATACTCGAATTTAAAGACTCAAAACTATTTTTACAAGGTGCGCCGTTTTTTGGGATTCCGATGAGTCTGGGGATTGTTGCACTGCTGTGGATGGTTAGCTGGCTGTTTTCCAAGACGAGTATTTGGCAATTGGATTGGCTTTTGGGCGATCGATCGATTCTTTGGGGCTGTTTGCCGATCGGATTTTGTCTCGGTACTTTGATGCGGATTAACTATTTTTTCCCCGACATTACGCCACGAGAAACCACTTCACCAAGTTTACTAGAAATTTTGTCAAACTCGAAAACTCTACCGCTAGATGCTCAACCTGTGCGCCTTTCCGGGCAACTTTTGGGTAGACCTGGTATTGACAATTGGCTGGGACAGGATTTGATTTTGCAAACGGCGACGGGTTTGGTGAGGTTGCACTATGTTTCGATGATTGGCCCGATCGGCTCTTTGTACCCATTTTTGCTCAAACAGACGACTCGCCCTACCGATTTGATCGGAAAACCGGTTGTGGCGACTGGTTGGCTGCGTCGGGGTGCTACTGTGGCGATCGACCTAGAAACTCTCCGCAGTCAAGAAGGACTCGTTAGTGACAGCGGACATCCGATTTGGTCTGCGATTTTGGCCTTTGCTGCTGCTGTTTGGGGCGCGTACATCATTATCCAAGGCGGAAGATGAGACAAGGTACGTTGTTGCGCTTCAGCGCTCTTGTCTATATGAAAGAGCGCTGAAGCGCAACAACGTACCTTTATGGAATGTGACGGACAACCCCCAGCCGGACAACTGTCAACTGTCAACCCTTCGTAAAGAAAAGTTGCTTTTTTGCCAACACTCTGTTACATTTGTTTACATGAATCGGATTGAACCAAATAGCGCAATAACTTCAATTGGCTAAAATCGATAAGGCATTGCGTAAAAATTGTCAACCTCCCAACACAGCAAGTTCAGCCAGCCGCCTGTCGGCTGTTTTTTTTCGACAGCGAATTTAGCTCTGCGGAATGAATTCAGAAAAGTGATTCAGATACGGTTTTCGTTCAATACAGCATGAAATCTTGCTAAATAACTAGCTCTGTTACCAAGGCTGTGATACCTTTAAAGAATGGTCGGACGCTGCCGGGCCCGATTTGAGGGATACCGGGTAAATGAGTAGTCCTCAACATTAGGAGCGAGATTAGAAGTGAGGTAAGATTACTGGCTGAAAAAATGTTAGCGATTTTCTCCCTCACTGTATTAGACTGAATACTGGCATTCCGATCGCTCGCAATTGACATCCTTGGACATAAATTTCTACACGGCGCTGGCTATAAACATTCTGAATCAAAACCGGAAGCAAGTAATACAGAACAGCCAATAGCCTAAACATTTGAGTGATGACTAAAAGTTTACACAACAACCTGAGATTTAAAAGCTCTCTGCATTGGCGGTTCAGTTCCGGCACGATCAGAGTAAATCATCTTTTTGTTCTAAAAGGTGGGGGGAGCTGTCAAGGTTGGTGGGAGGAATGTGCAAATTCTGTGGTTATGCGGTGTTTCCCTGCGGTCAATATTGATTTGACTTCAGGTAATTTTGTTCGAGCAAACTAATTAAAATCCCAATCTGGAGGAATTTTTCATGTCTATTCGTCTTTATGTTGGTAATCTACCGAAGGAACTCGATCGCCTAGAATTGCAAGAAGTTTTTGCACCCGAAGGCGAATCTGTTACCACAAAGGTAATTACAGATCGCAAAACTGGTAAATGCAGAGGATTTGGCTTTGTGACGGTGCTAACCGACGAACAAGCAGATCAAGTTATTGAGAAATACAACGGCTTGATGTTCAAAGAAAACCCCCTGAAAATAGAGAAGGCCTTACCCCGCTCTAAGGGTAAATCTGAGAAGGGCGAAGACGATCAGCAACAGTCATCATCGCCTGCTGCCCCGCAGTTGGCATCATCGTCGCCGTCGCAGCCAGTCCCTGCACCGCAGCAACAGCAGCGCTCGGCTCCTCCTACCCAAGGTGGAGGTGGCGGTTCTAGCAAAAGCAATCGCCGTCGCGGTGATAACAACAAGTCTCGCCGCAATCAGTCAACAACAACGGTTTCGAGTGCTGATTCCGGTTCGGTGCAGCCAGATCCGCGCTGGGCGAGCGCTTTGGAAGAACTCAAGCAAAGATTGGTGGAAGCTCAGACTACTAATTAGTCGCAAGGGCCCACTAATTGCTGCTATCTCTCGACTGCGGTTGAGTGATTTGAGTTGGAAGTGCGATCGAGAATTGGTCAAAACAGCCGAATTCTCGATCGCACTATTTTATAAAAAAAGTTCGGCAAGCGGAAAACTCTGAGTCTTTAGACCTGAGATGAAAGTGGCACGGGCGGTTTTAACCGCCGTGAATTTTTCTTAATTCTTAACATTTTTAGCAGTGTAAAAAGGTCTTTTGCCGTTACACTCTCTTATTGGGATGGATACACAGGTGTAAACCTGGGAAGCAAATGCCTACCATATATTAAAGGTACGCGGGGACTCTCGCGTTACCAAGGGCCCGAGCCCCTTAAACGCTTGAGGAGCTTGCCCAAAGGCAAGGATAGCAGCCCGCCATTTTTTGGCAATAGGATTGCGCCCAGGAACCCTAGCAATAGGGATATTAAGAACGAAATTTCTTAAGAATCTCAGTCGCGAAGAGCGCTGAGAGTGTCAATGCAAAAAACCTCTACTCTAATATCTAGAAGTTTCTTCGGGTGTGTCGCCTCGGTAAATCTTTAGCATTCAAGCGCAAATCTCCTGGCGACGCACCCTACAGAAATTTTTGATTGAGCGATTGAGCGATTGATTCATCAATACTTAATCTTTCCCTCAATCCGCTATAAATCATGTTTATTCGCCCTCAGAAAATTCGATCGTCTCAATAAAGTCAAAAATCTTGTTCATAATGCCCTCAACCTCCGACTCAAGAGAACCCAATTCATCCTTAGCCTGATAAACTCGCTGACAACTTACCGTGTAGCAAAAATCGTCAACTATAAAAGCCATAAATCCCCGGTAAGCATCCACTTTAGTAGCTGCGGCATCTTTTTCTTGCACGCTGAGAGTTGCACTCCCCGGTAAATCGACCACTGCAAAATAAGCTTCTTCATCTTCTAAATATTCAGTGTAGAGCAACTTAGAATCAGCAAATTTAGCGAGAATTTGATCGTCAATAAACTTGTTAAGAAACGAAGTAAGATAAGCCCATTCGCCCGCTGACTCGATTAATTTTTCCACTTCGCTAGCCGTCTGGAAATAATCAATTTTCAGCAAAACACCAAAGCCATCAGAAAATGCAACATAGCCTTCTCCATCATCAATCCTACCGCCTCGTTGCTTGTCAACTGGAATTGAGACAGTAAAATTGCGTTTAGCAGACAGGTACAACGGCTCCTCTTCTAAATCGAAATCAGCCTCTTCGATTTCTAGGTGGGAGTATGCAGCAATTACATCCCCGATAATTTCTTCGGCTTCCTCATCGTCTACACCTAATACTTCTTGAAATTCCTTGAGAAAATCCCGGTGCTTTTTCGACACTTCATCATCTACGACAAACATTGCTACGACAATGGCAAAAGTATCCAAAACCACCTCATTTGGAAGTGATTCATGGGCGGTATTAAATAATCCTCCCAAACCATCTTCCGCGATAATATTTGCCAAATGTTGAAACATTTCTGACATATCATCTTCCGAGAATTCAGCAAATATTTCTGAATCCCAAAGTATGCTTTCTAAGATATCTGCATCGGCGTCAGGGGAATTAGCCTCCGCTGCGACAAGTGCGATCGCCGCGACGGATTCCTCTAAACTCAAGGTGATTGAGGATTTATCTTTTGACTTGAATATTTTAGTAAAGTTGCTCATGGTTTTTGCTTGGCTAAAGAGTTTAGTTTTACGTTTGGCCTGGAGCATCTCATTTTTGCAAAAAAGATTTTTTGACAATTTGGTATTAAAATTAGATGCGCGCTAGCTGATTACCAAGGACTGCCAATTAGTGTAAATCCGGCCCAAAATTTGGGATGAGATAAATCTGAATTTGGTACTTGTCCGGCCCGAGTAAGATCGATCGCCCTTTTTTGACTCCCCACCAACTTACCATCTTTAATCACGACCTGTTTGCGAATCATCGCCAGTTGAGCTTGTCTGAGGGCTTCAGCCTTAATGGGAGTCGATCGCAAATTAGCATAAAACTCAGTCATCAGCCCCAAAGTCGCAAAATCATTAACTTTCCACAAACTCGCCAAAGCTGATTTTACACCGCTGCGGACTGCCAGTCCAGCAAAACCCATTTCTGCGTCACTATTGCCGATCGCAGTTTCGCACGCACTCAACACCAATAACTGTACTTGCCTGCGATCGTACCACTTCGCCAACCGAAATTTATCCAGAGCCAAAGAGCGGTTCCACAGGTCAATTTCAGCCTCCTTGCGTCCGTTTTGATGTTGCGGGAAGCTGGCGTGAGTAGCTAGGTGAACAATCTCAAAAGCCTGTTGCTGCCGCCGCTGTTTGGTGAGATTTTCCACGGTAAAATCTTGATTGAGAAAAAAGCGGCCGCGCCACAGCGGTAATTCACCAGCATTTTGGGTGTTGCTTGTGGTACCGGCGATCGCAGATAATTCGATCGGCACCGCAGGCAACTTTGGTTTATTAGTATGGGGGAATTGGGAAGCGCCCATTGCTAAAACTTGAGCGTTTTTTAAGCTTTCATAATTAGTGCTAGTCAAGCTGACACTGGGAATTGAGCCGAGGCTGTACTTTTCTACTAGAAATTGCTCCCCGTCGTGCAAAGCTGCTATGGGCAATTGTCGCAAACCTGCATCGAAGGAAAAAACTAGCGTATCTATATTTAATTCTGCTAATTCTTTAGAAATTGGCTCAACAAAAAAATCATAAAGTTGCTTCGCATTTGCCAAGTCTTTATCTTCAAGACTATCTGGATTTGAGATATTTTTTTGAAATTCATTTACGATTTTATTCAAGTTTACACGATTGACTTTAATAGATTTCAGGATTGGAGGGCCTTCGGGAACTACTAATATTAGCGACAATGATTCGAGACTGGCGAACGCATAAACTATTACGGCTTGTTTTCCGGTTTCTGTCTTAATTGTTTTCAGAGTTTCTCTGATGTACTCAACATTGACTCTTTTGTCAGTAAAATCTTCTTTAAAGTAGTTTTCATAGTCTTGTTCAAAGAGTTTATCGATTAAGGCAATAGCCTCATCAGCATTGCCTTGATCTAAAGCTTGTTCAACGCTAAATCTGCTAATTTCTAAGGGAAAAAGATTGGGAATATTTGCGGGTGGGGGAGTTTCGGCTGCTGGAGTTGGTGCTGGAGTTGGAATTGGTGCGGGTGCTGGAGCTGGTGCGGGAGTTGGAATTGGTGCGGGTGCTGGAGCTGGAATTGGTGCGGGTGCTGGAGTTGGCGGCGGAGTAGTTTCGGGAATGCTTGCCAAGGAATTAGGCTCGATCGCCTCAACGGGTGGCTCAATAGTAGGCGCAGGAGTAGGAGTTAAGACTATCCAGCCATCGGGTTGTTCTGTAGCAGAAGAACCAAGTTCGGGCGGTTTTTCTGGCGGGTTTTCAGGAGGCGTTATTAAAGTAAGATTCGGTTTTTCAACGGGCGGTGGTGTGAGGGAAAAGTTGTTCTTTGGATCAGTAAATGCCCAGTTAAAAGTGCTGCTTCCTGTTTCAGGATTTGGGGTGATAGTGGTTTTTGCTCCTAATAAATTGCCAATTAAATAAGCTAAATCTTGTTGCGGATTTTCGCTTTTGGCGGGTGCTACTGCGGCTGGGGGAATGGGTGCGGGAATGGGAGAGAAAGAGGGTGCAATTACAGGTGGAATTGCTGCTACAGGCGGATTGTAAGGCGATTGTAGGGGTGCGGGTGTTGGATTGGGTGCGATCGCACTTGGAGGTGCGATCGCACTTGGAGGTGCGATCGAGCTTGGAGGTGCGATCGGGGCGGTGAGTTGGGCGATCGGGGGAATTGTGGGTGCGGCGGGTATGCGATCGCTCGCGCTTGGTATTGTTGGGGCTGAGGGCTGTGTGCGGGTTGTGCGGGGCGGTAGTGTGAAGAAATTGGTGTTTAGCAGTTCTTCGATGGGGGAAAAATCGATCGGCGCGGGTTCGGGTGTTGGGGATGGGGTTGGGGTTGGGGTTGCGATCGAGATTGCGGGTGTTTGGGATGGGATTTCGGGTGTTGGGGTGGGAGTTGCGATCGGGCGATCGGGTGTTGGGGTGGGAGTTGCGATCGGGCTTTCCGGTGTTGGGGTGGGAGTTGCGGCGGGGGATAAACCCTGTGGTGGCTGGCGTCTGGGTATAAGTAAAGGTGCGGGAGTTGGTGCGGTTGTTGGCGCAGTCGCTGGAGTAGTTGCAGGCGCAGTAGCTGGAGTAGTTGCAGGCGCAGTCGTTGGAGTAGTTGCAGGCGCAGTCGTTGGAGTAGTTGCAGTCGCAGTCGCTGGAGTAGTTGCAGGCGCAGTCGCTGGAGTAGTTGCAGGCGCAGTCGCTGGAGTAGTTGCAGGCGCAGTCGTTGGAGTAGTTGCAGGCGCAGTCGCTGGAGTAGTTGCAGGCGCAGTCGCTGGAGTAGTTGCAGGTGCAGTCGCTGGAGTAGTTGCAGGCGCAGTCGCTGGAGTAGTTGCAGTCGCAGGAGTCGGCGTTGCTGAAGGAGTCGGTGTAAGTGATGGCTGAGGCTCTGGGGTCGATCGAATTTCAATCTTTTCTGTATCCTGTTTGTATGTATAAAAATATCTATTACCAGACAAAATTTGTGAAGACGTGCCATTTCCCCGAGTAATAGCACCAGCAGTTCCATTAGTTGTTGAATCGCCAACAATAAAAGGCGTCAGTCCATTACCGCCGTGACGCAGCAAAATTGTACCGCCTTTATCCCCAGCATCTCCAGCAGACGAAATGCTAGCAGCAACCCCATTTCTATCTGAAAAAGAATTGATTGATCGAAAAAACTTTTCAGTCCAAACATAGATATCTCCACCTCTACCATTACCCATGCTCTGACTGTCAATTTGATTAACAGTAATATTGCCACCAGCATTTAGACTAATATTTCCACCATTAGTAGAGGAACTAGAATTAAGATTCCCCGTTTGAATTGCTCCCTTCTCACTGTACAAAGAAATTCCCAACGGAGAAGTAATATTTTGCGTGGTAATATTATTAGTTGTAGAAATATTGATTGCGACAGTCGTTCTTGTAATATCATTTTCAATTTTGACGCTGTTGAGAGGAGTCACGTTACCGATAGGAGCGAAAAATTGAGCCATTCCCGTATCAGGTTTAACCGTCAGATTGTAAGGCCCGTCAACTGTAGACTTACAAGTAATATCACCTGTACCAGAGATTTTTACAGACAGGTCATTCGCCAATCTTAACGGAGCATTAAATGTAATATTATTGCGGTTAGTCTCGATATTTCCCGCCGCAGTAATTGATTCCTTTGCCGTGAGATCGATATTGCCACCAATCACATTAGTATTGGTAGAAAAAGTGCGGGAATTGATAGTAGAAGTCGCCATAGTTCCTTTAGCATCTATGGCTACATTTCCACCTCTACCATTGGCTGCCGCAGTAAAAATTGGGCCAGCAGTTGTGTTAACATTACCGCCGCTTTGAATGCGAAGATTACCACTATTAGCGTTAAATCCGCTTAATAATAGAGCGCTGCCAATTCCGCCTGTATTGATATTGCCGGTGGCTTCGAGGGAAATATTACCGCCATTATTACCACCCATTGCATTGATCAGTCCAGCAGTGGTATTGATCGTAGTGCCACTTTTGAGAGTGATATTTCCACCATTATTATTACCTACAGTAAACAGATTTTGAGTATTTATAGAACCATTACTATTAAGATTTATTGAACCGCTTTGTTGCTGAGCTTGTGACGCAACAATAGTAGTAGTAATATTGCCGCCAGCACTTACATTAATATTACCACCCGTTTGAGTTGTGAATGGGGGAGAAGCAGGTACATAAGCACCGGCAACCAATTGATTTGTATTGATATTACCATTGGTATTAGTAATGTCAATATTGCCACCTTGTGATTTAGACTCGGTATTTGCACTACCAATGCTTATATTTTGATTACTATTAAATAATGTGATATTACCACCATTCCCCCCAGAAGAACGAGAAAAAATTGGATTACCCGGTGATATTTGAATACCATTTTGAGCTTGAACCGTAATATTTCCACCTTTGCTGTTTTCACCATCGGCATTGAGCGAATCCAAATTGATCGAACCACCACTCTTGAGACTTATTGCACCACCTTCTTGCCTACCAGTCGTAGAAATTTGATAACCATTAATATTGCCATTAGCCTCCAATCTGATTGCACCACCGTTATTATTGTCAGAATTGGTTGATATCTGTGTACCACTGAGATTAATATTTCCTGTTCGACTTAAAATAGAAATATTGCCGCTAATCCCTACGCCATTATTAGTGACTCTAGTATAAATTATGCCAGTTGTAATATCATTTTTAGCTTCTAGATAAATAGAACCTCCTTTTCCGAATGTAATTCCTGTATCTAATTTGTAAGCAAAATTATCTGGTTGAGAATTTTTATTATGTAAGCTACCACCATTAAGATTTATGCTTCCTTCTGTACTTACGATCGAAATATTGCCACTATTGCCACTTGTCCCGCCCAAGAGAAGAGTTATTATCTCAGCAGTAGTAATATTATTCTTAGCTTGTAGAGTAACGGAACCGGCATTACCATTATTTGCTCTACTGTCTAAACCTCCAGCACTGGTATCGATGGAGCCTCCCGTGCTAGTAATCGAAATATTACCAGAGTTTCCTGTTTTGACATAACCAGTGACATATTGATCTAGTGCTGATTCTAAACTAGCAGTGACAATATTTTGTTGAGCATTGAGTGTTATATTACCAGCATTGCCATTATACGAATAACTAGATAAAGTGCCAGCAGTAGTGTTTATGCCTCCTGCTGTGCTGGTAATAGTGATATTGCCTGAATTTCCCCTGCCTAATGCACCGAACCATTTAGTATTAATATCTGTTGTAATAATATTACCGAGAGCCTGTAAAAGTACGGAGCCACTGTTGATTTTATCAGTTGTAGATAACGTACTAATAGTTCCGTTGAAAAAAGCATCTCCATTTTTTAATTGAGTCGTCGAACCAGTTAATACTACGTCTCCTTGAGAATTAACTGTCACTTCTCTTACACTTATCCCTTCACCCGTCAACAACTGTGGCAAAGATGTAACTGGCAACACCCAAGTTTGAGGCAAACTACCAGCCATAGATTGCGGTTGAATCTCCAAACTTAACAGATTTCCCGGTTGGCTAATTCTGACTAAATTCTCACCCGGAACCGCAGCAATCGTAATATTGCCTCCCGGTGCAGCAAGTTGTCCCGTACTCACAATCGTGCCGCCCAACAAAGTTAAACTCTGTCCCTGTTTCACAGCCAAACTACCTAAATTGATAATTGCTCCCGGCTGTAGATTTGTAAAAGCAAAACTGTTCGGATTTCCGACTAATTGTGCATAATTATTCGCGCCAACAGCATTAAACCAGTTATTGCCGAAACCAATTCCTGTAGCAGTAGTCGCGGTGAAAGAACCGGGAACATTTAAGCTGGAATTTGCACCGAAAACAATCCCCGCCGGATTCATTAAAAATAAGTTGGCATTGCCGCCCGTAACTTGAATTAAGCCGTTAATTATGGAAGCATCGCCGCCGACAACTCGCCCTAAAATATTGCGGATGTTGGAATTTGAGATAAAGTTAGCAGTTTGTCCTTGAGTTAAACCAAATTGTTGGAAACTGTGAAATAGATTTGTACCGTCGCTGGATTGTTGGCCGCCTTGGATGTTAAATTGGTTGCCACTGGGGGTGATTTGAGTATTCGTGCCGTCAGTGGCGGGGGTGATTTGGGCTGTGGCTATTTGGGATGGGGTGAAAAGTCCTGTTTCCCAAGTTGCTAAGGTGCTGAAGGAGAGGAATGTTAGGAAAAATAGATTGTTTTTGTCCGCTGATTTCATGGTTTTTGTTAGTAGATGATATGATGATAATAAATTAATTGACAATCAATATCAGGACAATCCTGTAGGGGCGGGTTCGCCGAAATATATGATACCCAACGACAATTATAAAAACCCGCCCCCACCCAGCCCAAAAATTAAGAATACATTGAATTTAACCATGTGGCGGGGAGGTTTTTGGGGGTTATTGGTTGGGTTGGGGCGGGTTTTTGAGATAGTTTGTGAGTGACAAATTCGGTGGCGAACCCGCCCCTACGAATTTGGGCATAAAATACGATAAAGAATATTTTATCACCATCCTGTAGGGGCGGGTTCACCGAATTATATGACACCCAACGACAATTATAAAAACCCGCCCCCACCCACCCAGAAATTAAGAATACATTGAATTCAACCATGTAGCGGGGAGGTTTTTGGGGCTTATTGGTTGGGTTGGGCGGGTTTTTGAGATTGTTTGTGAGTGACAACTTCGCTGGCGAACCCGCCCTTACGAATTCTGTTTTTAAGATCGTAAATTCATCAATAATACATTTTTACTGTCTAATTTAATATTGATTCTCTTGGAATTGCAAAACTTTTTAGATGGGTACATTTCATCGGTTTCCCACTTATACGGATTGTTGATAATATATTCCTGAATTTTGGCAAACGTTGTCTCATCGCGAATAATATGTTCGTAATAACCCCTTTGCCATACCTGGATTCCTGAAACACGGCGTAGTTGATTGATACGACTGGAAGAAAATGTTTTAAAACCTCTCACAATTTCCGATAACCCATGACGTTTATCCTGATTTTCTATGATGATGATTCCATGAAAATGATTCGGCATAATGACAAAAGAATCTAATTCTATATGAGGATATACTGTCTTGAGATTAAACCAATTAAAGTTGACTACTTCACCGTAACGGCTTAATAGCATATTTTCTTCTTCAATGTCACCTAATATACACTGACGTTGCCAAATACAAATTGTCACAAAATATGCACCAGGTTGGCTGTAATCATATCCGGGGAGACGAATAGAACGACGATGATGAATATTGGGATTGTATTTCATATTTTTTTTTGTAATCAACACAATATCGAATATTATATCACCATCCTGTAGGGGCGGGTTCACCGAAATATATGACACCCAACGACAATTATAAAAACCCGCCCCCACCCAGCCCAAAAATTAAGAATACATTGAATTTA
>NZ_JAEQCE010000059.1:0-54201 GCF_020738665.1 Microcoleus sp. PH2017_08_TRC_O_A | reverse complement strand
TCAAAAAGGTGAGGTATGACTGACAGGTTATATAACCACTGAAACCAAGAGGGCTCTCTTCCCAACAACGTCCGCGAATCTTTCGCTTGATCCGCTATACCCACATTCAGGGCAAGAATGAACCCTGACATCTAGGCTTTTCTTACCAGTCAAGGTTCCACAATTAGGGCAGGTTTGACTGGTATAGTTCTTGTCTACTTGGGCAAAATACACCCCACGCTTCCAGCACACATGAGACAGGATGGAAAAAAATTGACCATAAGCTGCATCTAAAGTATGTTTACCAAACAACCCCTTAGCCCAAGCCTTAAAATTGATATTTTCAACAAATATCATGGACGCTTGGTCGCACAGCCGATGAGCTAATTTATAATGCCAATCCTTTCGAGTATCGCTAATTCTTTGATAAATTTGAGCAATTTTTCTTTGAAGCTTTAGCCAGTTATTAGACCCTTTTCTCTTATGCTTTAATCTTCGTTGCAGTAATTTCAACTCGCGGTGAAGTGCATTAAAGAATCTCGGTCGATTTACCAATTCTCCATCAGAGGTTGCCAAGTATTTATCTAGTCCGATATCCACACCTAGAGGATGTCCCGACGGGAGAATGTCCGGTATATTTACCGCTAACCGATAAGTCAGCATTACAAAATAACCAGAAGCCTTTTTAACTACTCTAATTTGCGCCAGGAGAAAACCCTCTGGTACAGGCCTAGACATCTTCAACCTGACCCAACCAATTTTTGGCAGATTAACCCGTCCATTCTCCACTGCTGCATCTTTGACAGCCGGAAACACAAACGAGCGCAGCCTTTTTTTAAAGCGTGGAAAACCATGTCCTCGATCCCACATTGCCACAAATGCCGATTCTAACACCTTTAATGTTTGCTGCAACACTTGCGAATGCGGAACCTTTAATTCGGAATAAATCTTCTTAGCTCTTGCTAGATTTTTACACTGACTAGCATAGGTAGGTCTAGGTGTGTCTGGTGAGATGATATATTCACCAACTATCGAACAAGCATTAACAGGAGACTTGCGAGAATTTACCCAATCCTTCCGTTCTCTCAAGGCATAGTTATATACCTGACGACAAACGTTTAACCAAGTCTCAAATATTTCGACTTGGTGTTTATTAGGTCGAAGTTTGTACTCGTGAGTTACTGTTAAGTAGGTAGGCGGGAAAAAACCAATCTATGTAACAAAACATTAAGTTACCTAATTGCAGTTAAACTTAAGACGTTGCGTAGTGTAATTTCCCTTTTGTCCTCTAACTTCTACTCCATGAATTACGGCGTAGGCGAGTTCTAACTCATCATCAAACAAATGTCGCAGCCAACTCATCTTTCTTAATGTGTTGCCACTCCAATTCTATCGGGTTCATTTCCGAACAATACTTGGGCAAAAAGAAGATATATAAACCTTGCTTTTCCCAATGCGGCCATAACTCTTGGACTTCTTTGCATCGGTGTATTGGGCCGTTGTCTTGTACGATTACTCTCGGGCGTCCAATCTCAGCAGCTTCTTGGGCTTCTCGCTCCATCATTTTGATATAAGCTTTTCGATCGACACCCCCAATTACCAAACCGTAGACAAAACTGATGTCAGGTTGAAGAAGTCCGACAATACTTAGTCTACGACCACGCCGTAAGGTTTGTTCTAACCGTTTTTGTTCACCTATTGGGTAATAAGTATAACCGGGTTCACTCCACATACAAAACCCTGATTCATCTAAATACTTTAAGTCAATTCCTCCCGCCGCCGCCTCTAATTGCAACATATCTAAGTCGGATTGCTTCGTTTCTTGTACTATGGGGTCTTGTTTTCCTTTATGACTTTTTCTGGCTCGTTTCCAAATAAACTTTTTTTTTTAGTATCCTTCTTAATCGATCTGCACTTAGTTTAACAGAACGTTCTTTTTCTAATTTCTGGACTAATTGAAGACTATTATATGTACGTGATTCCTTTTTGAGGCATTCTTTTAAAAACTCTATATCTGACTCTTTCCACGTTGGCTTTGCCCCTCGACCAGGCAACTCCCAAAGCCCTTCCATGCCTATATTCGACCATTTATGTAAAACCTCTCTCACTGTTTGTGGAGTCCAGTTAAAATGAGCAGCTATTTTTTCAACGTACCAGCCATGTGCATTTAATCTAATTACTTCTGCTCTATCTTTGACTTTTTGTGGAACATCCGCAGTTCTCAGTTTTAAGAGAGTTTTGTCTTGCTGTTGAGTCAGGAATACCCTTAATCTAGCGCCCATATATTGAGTTACCTCAGTAGATATATTCTCTTTGTTTACTTATCTTAACATAGTTCGGTTTTTTTGCGCCGACCTACTTAACATGAATCTATGATATCATTTTTTGATAAAATAAGCGTGCTAGTTTATAAATTTGACTGCGAGAAACAGCCTGGTAATCGTTTCTCTTGCGACTCAAGTCTGGGCCGCGTTCATCCCCATGCCTGAGCCTGAAGTCAGCGGCTTTCCGCTCGTCTTCAGGTAAAATGTTTGTGTGCGATCGCCATTAAAATAAATTTCCCTATGTCTACTGCTAAAACTGAATTTCCCGAATCTGTTGAAATTAAGCCATCTTGGCAGATTGAGCTTTTGTACGACGGTGAATGTCCGCTGTGCGTGCGGGAGGTCAATTTCTTGAAAAAGCGGGACGCGGGCCGAGGTTTGGTGTCGTTTGTGGATATTGCGGAGGATGACTACAACCCCCAAGCCCACGGCGGAATCGACTACGAAACGGCGATGGGCCGGATTCACGCGGTGTTACCCGACGGTACGGCAATTAAAAATGTTGAGGTATTTCGGCGGATCTACGAGATTTTGGGGATTGGTTGGGTCTATGCTGTGACTAAGTTGCCGATTGTTGGGGCGATCGCGAATTGGCTGTACGGAATTTGGGCTGATTGGCGGCTGCCTTTGACGGGAAGACCGGACTTAGCAAGTATTATGAGCGATCGAACTGCGCGGATCGAGTGCGAAATTGAAGGTCGCTGTCGGGCAAAGTTGGAATAGAGTTAAATTGAGTAAGTGCGATCGACCGATTTGCAGATTTCAACAGAAACAAACTGCAACTAAGATTAAAGATTGATTGCTACTAAAAGCAGGGGGAAAAATGGAAGACGCAGGATATACAGTCTTCATGGGCTTCGGTGGTCTTTGGGTACTCATGGGAATTGTCGCTGTGACTTTCCTGTTCAAATCGGACGGTCAAAAACTTAAGTTTGGTAAATGGGGACTGCTAGTGGCTATTCCGATCCTAGTGCCGATCGCCCTGGTTTTGACATATCAGATATTCCGACCCTTTATTATCCCACACCTTTGAGTCGATCGTCCGTGGGAGAAAGGAATTAGTTAAATTAAGTTAAGTATTATTCATTTTCGGGCGATCGCAACTGCTCCCTCACCCATACTCGCAAAGCGTCAATTATAGTCATATCATCCTCCGTCTCGGCCATCTGCAAAAATTGAGTGATTATTTCTGAAGAAACAATCGGAAAAGTGGCACTACATTCACAGATTACATATTCTCCGTTCTGAAATTGAAAAAATTGTACAGTCTCTCCGAGATATCTCCAAATTTCAGGAACTCCCAGGTTTTTGTAAATACTAAAGCGATTAGTAGATGGACTGGTAAGATCGACTTCAATGATTAAATCTGGTGGCGGGTCAATTGATAAGTTAATTTTTCTGCCACGAATGCGATCGACATTTTGGATATAAAAACAGGAATCTGGTTCGGCACCTTGTTTTAAATCTTCACGATTGAGAGTTGTCGAACCAAATCCCTTACGTTTCAACTTTAATTCATCGCTTAAAGTAGTCACAAACTGTTTTAGCAAACAATTAACAGTTTCATGCAAATCTGATGGCATGATAATTTCTAATACTTCTTGAAAATATGAAAACCGCGAAGACCTGTTGTCTCCAGCTTCTGCTAACAAGCTTTGGTAAGTCTGCCAACTGATACTAGATAGTACCACCCGTTGTGTGGTTTTTTCTGGAGAGGGATGAATGAGCGTCGCAGTCATGTTTGCCTCCTGCTTAATCCAGAAAAAAGTTTATTACAACCCTAAACTTTCGAGAGAACGGGACAGACGGGGCTCGAACCCGCAACTTCCGCCGTGACAGGGCGACACTTCCAGATCAAGTGTTCGCCTGCTTTCAACTGTCCCTGCACAACAAAAAATCTATCTCACCCTGACCGAAAAGTCAAGAGTCAAGAAAAAATATTTCAACGTCGTGCTTATTTGCTCCACCCAGTACCGCTGCATAGGGGTCATTCGGTGGCTCGTGACGAATCGGCATCGGGGTACCCCACCACTCAGCATCCTCAAAAAGCTCAGGACGTTTGTCGTAGTAATCCCGCCAGCAATCTGGATACCATTCCCAAGCTTTCCAAAAGCCATGAGGAATGATCGATCGTTCTACCACATACCCATCTAGATCCGAGCAACGAGGTCTCTCAAACCAGCTCCATTGAATTTCGCAAGGTGACGCCCAGCCGTGCTCCCACATGGTGAAAAAAGTATAGTCAAAATCATAACCAGGGGCAACAGGGACTTCAACACGAACTCCATCAAAAGGTAAATCAATAGCGGGGGCAAAACCTTCTTCGTCTGATACACCAACCCTAATATATTTAACAATGCGATTCTCATTTCCATTGTCGTAAGAAAACATATCCAAGTACACAGGCAACTCAACTGCCTGAATTTGATCATCCCTACACCACCCAAAAACTCGATCCTCGTCTTGATAAAGGGAACCTTTTTGGAATCGCAATTTAAGCCATGCAGGCAACTCCTCAAATTCTTTCAGAATTCCAGGAACCAACATTAAATCTGTTGCAGACGCATCATTCAGCAATCTCATAATCATTGTTTTGGCTGAACTCCTTGAACCCCTCGTCGTGACCGGGTTCAAATATCTTTGGATACCCCATTTCAACTTTCGCTCAAACATAAAGAAACAAGGAGCGACCTTGCAATTACGCTGTTAATTTAAGTCAATATCTTCATCAAGCTCATCAAAATCTGGGTCATCCTTGGAATAAGCCCAAGCATGATCACAAGCATTACAGGTGTAAAATCCATAATCTTTGTCGAACTTAATATCCACCGATCCACATTGCGGGCATTGAATATCTTTTGTCAACGACCCTTCTTCCATTTGTTATTTGCCTCCCTAAATAACTACGGATTGATAGTGATTTCTAGCAGACTCGTAGCGCTTATCGCTACCAGATTTAGCAACCCCCCATATCGCCAAAATAGCAGCATTCTGAGATAGTCCGCTACGCTTACAGGCAACCACCACCGCACGCACTTCGGGGGTCAATGACTGCGTTGGATCAGGAAACTCCCAATTTTCCGGAATCGGGTTGACTGCGTTGTATTTCCGGTGCAGCAAGGATTCCAGGTGGTGAATAGGTTGGTGGAGAGGCGGTGGAGAGGTGGTGGAGACTGGTGGAATCTCCACCACTGACTCAGTGGGATAATCTGTAGCAAATGATTCGAGAAATATTTCGCAATCCCCAAAATGATCCACATCGTCAATCAGCGATCGTGCATCAGGAATAGAAACATCAATTGGTACAGAATTGGGTGATTTAAGTTTGCCTTGCCCCGAAGGCTTCCACCCGTCTTCAGAGTCCTTATCTGGTACGGCGGTCAGCAACAAGGTAATAGCACCGGACTGTTTAAACAATTCCGACAAATTTTTCGCCTTGAACATTGCCTGAGTATCAGTCTGAGCTGTAACAAGAGGAAAAACCTTTCCCTTCCTGGCCGCTATAAAAAGCTTTAGCCAAAAAGTTTGCAAGATATTTTCAACCTCAGTAGGCGGCAAGATTAAAGCCAAAAGAGGCTGCCACTCACCTATCTCCTCAAGGAGTAAGGTGATAGGAAAATGATGGTAAGTTCCCTCATCATCATTCTGATATTCATCGTATCGCTTGGATAAAATCTCAAGAATTTTATTCAAGCCATCCAGCAAGCTTTTCGCCCGTTCCTTGTCACCCAAACCAATACCGTAAATCTTCGTCCCTTTGATGAGGAATTTTTCAATTCCTCGGTACATTGATTTACGCTTGTGGGAGTTTATAATTATCAATCGATGTCCTCGACTGATGCGACAACGAATCAACGCGCTCGTTAGAGTAGTCTTTCCCGATCCAGGGGTTCCAATAAGCTTCAAAAACCCTGCAAAAACTGCGCTACTGATTTGGCTTTTCAGCAAAGATTGAGTCAGGGAATCACCGGGTTCGATCGCACTTTTAACTTGTTCTCCGACATCAATTTTGTCACCTGGATTTGTAATGTCATCCAGTGTTCCCGGCTTACCGTGAGGTAACGCTGGCTGGGATGGCACTGGAGTAAATCCGATCGCCTCCTTGAATTTTTGCTGAAGCTGCAAAGTAAAAAGATCGATATCTGCCTGCGCCTCAAGTTGTAATTTTTTGAGGCGAACCCCTGCACCGATTTCGGCCGTTGTCTGATTTTCTTTTTGCTGGATATCGTCGCTGGCAACCTGTCCAGCCCAAAATAGCCGCTGTTCGCGTTCGTCACTGCCAGCGAAGTGTAGAGCAGCCCCAAAGCTAGCGAAGCTAGCTAACCCACCAAGCAGCCGAATCAAGCCGGAAGCGCCCTCAGTTTTGACAATCTTGCTATCGGGCTGGACTAACCAGTGAGGATAAGTTCGCTTGCCAAGTTTGGTGCGAATCGTTAGTTGGGTGTCAACCGGAAGGCTTGCGCCGGCAAGAACAAAGCCAGCGCAACCAGCAAGCAGAGCAAGTGAAATCTTAAGTCGAGACATTGCGACCTCCCCACAGCCACGCCACAAGGACACACACCATCAACAACCCAACCACGATCGACCCCCCGTACAAAGAGAGGAAGTCACCAACAGCACCAAAGATTGCCAAAATTGCATCCCACTCACCAGCCGCAGAGCCGAGAGCGATCGCGGTGGCAGCCGCCTGATATCCAGGACGATCGTCGTCCGCGCCAAAAAGAGCCTCCTTGCCAACCACCGCGGTCGCAATTATTCGGATAGCAAAACTGCCAAACGACAACCAGGGAATCATTCTAAAAATAAGTACCGCGGATGCAGTGCCACTGGCTATCAAGCCAAAATGAGCTACTCTGTAAGCATTCCGAGAAAATGCGATCCGCTTTTCTCCCGGCTCGGCAACTTGTGGTTTCGGTTGCTGAGCCTCCCAGTCCTCGTAAGCTGCGTACCCTTCAAGAGTTCCGTCCATCATCTTGCTCCAATACTTTTTTAGCTAAATCCATGCCGTCGTTGCCACCGCACCACCGTCGGCGTTTAATGTGTCCAAAACAACTGACATTTGACCAGTTATTTGGGTCAGCGTAAGCTTCCAAGACTCTGCGATAAGCCTCAAGCTTTTCGCGATCGCGATCTCTAAAAAATGGAAACTTCATACTTTAAACCATCCAGCCAAAGATTTAGAAATCGAGCCAAACAAGCCGCCACCCAAAGTTTTTTGGCCTCCAGAAGTAGTGGTTTCGCCTTTCCAGTAAGCTTCTTGCTGCTGGCGGGCGATCGCCTCTTGATTTTTGGCATCCGCACTGGCTTTAAGCTGTGGTTCTAAGGCGGCCGACTGAGTTTTAAAGCCAGCTTGGAGAAACTTGATATCAATGCCGTAGCGATCGGCTATCAAGCCGATTTCTCCGCCTGTCTTCGCTTGCGCGAATCCCATGTCGGCAGCAAATTGAGCCTCGGTTTTGAGTACAGAAAGCCTTGCTTGCTCCTTGCGGTAAAGTACCGCAGCCTTATATTTGGCTCCCCCTTCAATGCCCTTGGCAACAAGCCCCGTTATTTTTTCATCTGTATCAAATCCGTATTCAAGAAGCTCCAGCGCAAGCTCTTCGATCCTTTTGATGCAATCCAAAATCGCCTTTTGATTCGCAACATAAATCTTTGAGCGTCGGGCTTGCTGCTGCCACTTCTTCTTATTAACCGAACTTTCGTGAACTTCTTCATCCGTGCAATTCGCTACCTTGGCGAGACCGATATCGCCTAAGTTTTGTCGGATAACCGGCGACATAGGATTGTAACCGACAACCCGAGAGATACCACTTGTAATCATTTCTGTCCCTCGATTGGTTTTACTTCCGTGCTTCTTTCTCTTTCGTATTCCTTTCTCTCTTTTGTCGCTATCTCACCTTCGGGCTCGTAAGAAACAGACCAACTATCTACTTCGCCTCTATCCGCTAAAGATCGGAAGCTCGCGTTGCCTATCTGCTCGACAACACCAGCGGGCAATAGATCCAATATTTTTCCGAACATATTCAACCTCTTAAACTTTGTACTTGACCTATAACCTCCACACCCTTAGCGTCAGTAATCCCCTCATCTCTCAATTGCAATACTGCTACTTGCAGAGCCTCCTGAGATTTGCTGGCAACAACATTGAGATGCCTTGGTGTATTACTTTCGCGCTGTACCCGAACCTTGTAAAAAGCCATCTTAAGAATCCTGTAAATCCGAAAGGGCTGCTTTAACTTCCTCAGTAAATCCCAGCTTTACTTCTGCTGCTGCCTGCTTGCCAAGCGCCCGCCCCAACTCGCGGTAGTTGTTCAACAAACCAGATTTAAAAGAAGCAATTTGAGTCAAATTACTATCAGCAACAGTTGCCGCAGTTTGGGCAATGGCATTGTGTTGGTCAACGAACACAATCGCCGTTGATGCTGTGGGAGATGGTACTACGGGTGCTTGCTCTACCAACTGGCGCAATTGAGTAAACTTGCCGGCATTGAGCAGTTTAGTTGCATCAAGAGCAAGCTGCGAGTATTCGGTTGCCCGGGCAGCACCACGGCGTAAAGTAGCAAGATTCAATCCGTAGACATCCTGAAGTTTGCAAATCGACTTCTGCAAGTCAGCTTTGCTCAACCGGAGGAGGAACATCATATACTGCGCCGAGTACCATTGTTCAATCGATTCAGGGAGAGAGGAATCGATTAATTCGCTGTCTACGTCAATCACGGCTTGGTCTTCAGGTTCCATTTTTCGCCTTTTTGCCTTTGAGTTTAAATCGATTTGAATCGATTGAATCGATTTGAATCGATTCGTATAGACAAAAAATAACCCGCCTTTGAGGGGCGGGTATACTATGCAGAGCATAATTTTACGCGGTGCATAAAACTTTGTGCAGTAATCCAAACAGAAGAGTTATTTGAGGCTTGGGTTCGCGATATCCAGGGGCTCCGGGTTCTCTCAGATAACAATAAAGGGTTTGTAAAGGAATGCCAGTTTCTCTGCTAATTTTGTAAACCGACCAGCCAGTTAATTTACGAAATTCTTGCGGCGAAAGTGATATTTCTGATATGATTTTCATACTATCCTCTGCTTGAAACTATTGGGATGGTCGCGCCCCTGGCTGTTAATGCAGCGCAGGGGCATTTTAATTTAATTAGTTCACTCAAAAGTAGAGCTTCAACTCATCGGCGAGACAAAAGCTGTCTTGGCTCACAACCCTTCTCTTTTGGCGGCTAAAATCTAGTAACATTCAACGATCGCTACCTGTAAGATAGCCAATAGCTTCAGCCCCTCATTTCTCCCGACTCCAGCAGAGGTAAAGATGCCACAGGGCATATCTAGATCGCCGTTTACCACATTCCGCAAGTTATCGCGAAATGCGCCTCCTACACGCAGGCTATAAGCGATCGCTTCCACTAAGACTAATCGCTCCTCCTGAGTGGCGTCGCCAAAATCAGAGCCGTAAACATCACTCAAGACCTTAAAGACTGGGGGCGAAGTAATATCGCCGACGCGCTCATAATCAATGCGGGTATCTTCGGTAATCATGCAAACTCCTAAAAAATAAGCGATCGCACTTGAAGCAAACACGATCGCAAGAGACAGATAGGGAGAATAAACCCGTCTCTCTGGGTTGTCACACCACTTTTATTTATCTGGCAGGTGTCGCCAGTTCGTTAAAAGGGAATTGGGTCACAAGCCTCAGAGTCAGGATCAGAATTCGTATCTTTCTCTGAGGCTGAAGGTTTTGGGTTTGTCGTTTCTCGCACCTCACGCTTCACTTCGTCGTCGAATCGAACCACCAAGATAGCTGTCAACCTGATAGCGGCTTCGGCGAGCCTAGGGTATTCTTCGAGTTCGTATTTGCCGGAGGCAATCATTGCCGCCAACAATTGCGTTGCGACAAATTCACCGTGGGGTTGTGAGTAATTGGGGTCGTCAAAATAGTCACGGATTTTTAGTTTTTGTTCGGTAGTGAATTCTTCCATTTAGATCGAAACTCCCAAATACTATGCTTGTGGTCGTACTTAAATCCACAAGCTTTGATTTCGGCAAATAACTGATAAATCCTGATTTGACTCTTTGTAGGGTACAAATCTAACGCACCTAAAATCTTGACTCTGAGTGCTGGAGTAACTCTCCTGCCGATCGTGATTACATTAGGTGGCAATGGGAGGTTATTGGTAGGCGATGCCAGACCTTCCCGATCGGGGTCATCATCCACGAAGGGCTTCGATCGATAATCAGCAGAACAAATCAACCGCAGGTATCGCTTGGCGGCGAGCTCGCCGGAACCCAGATCGAGGTATTCGCTGTCGTCGTCGAAGAAGCGGGGGTGGTTGGGTAGGTCTGCCATGGCATCACTTCAGCAACCACTTACGATCGCTACCACTCCACCGATAACCGAGAGTCTTGAGATTGGCATAAAGGATTGATGGATCCCGATCCAAGCCCTTGCATCCTGGGAGGAGAGCAAGAGCCTGCTCGTATTTTTTGAGCTTGATTTTAGGCATAGGGTATGATTGTCAGTAGCTGGAAAAGGAAGGGCGATCGCCGGATCTACCCAGAGCGATCGCCCGTGTGCTTGGTTAGAGCGTTAATCTTGCGGTGTCACCCGCAAGTCTGGAGAGGCGTGTAGCGAGCCTCAGTATCTAATTGTCAATAAGCTTGGTTATCAAAAATGTCCCATTTTTGGGACATTTTTGTATGAATCATTCTTTTCAGACAAGGCTAAAAAACTGGAGCAAGAGCTTGAAAAACAGAGCTTTTGCTATTTCAGCATCGAGGAAATGCCTGATTATTTTCGCCACGGCCGCAGTAAAAATCATTGCCGCCACCGAGAGAGCGAAACCTTGATTGAGAAAGGTTCACGAAAAATGTCCCACCTTTGGGACATTTTTCGTGAACCTGCGTTATTTGCGTGGTTGCGCGGTTCCGCTGGTGGCTGAAATCGCTATAAAATCCAGAAACTAATACCTGGGTTTTAATATGAACTTCAAGAGACGAATCGAATGGCGCAAATGGCTAGGGGTGGCGGGATGGGTAGCGTTGGGCTACTTCATCGGGCGGCCGGAACAGCTCAGCCGGATGGCGCGGAATCTAGAGAATCACTTGGCGGGAAGTCGGACGCAGTATCTTGTACCAACTACCACAGGGACAGCGCCTCGACTGGTTCAGATATACCAGCAACCCCGGCAGTCCTTCAGTTCCACTTCCGAGCCTGGGCAGCAGGGATGGAACGATTTTTATGACCAAAATGGGCGGTTTTCGATAATAGTGCCACCACACAAAGTTAAGCAAGTGACAGATGCTGACGGCGTGATGTACTCGATCGAGCAAAAAGACGAATTTTACACTTTTGGGTACAAGACAATTGAAAACTCCGAATTCATTAGCCCCGATCGCAAACAGGCTCTTATGACGGAAGTTGTCAGCAAGCAATGGAATTCAGGAACTACCTTTGGGGAACAGTTTTCGATCGTTTCACAAAGACACTTTGGTCTAAACGGAAACCCAGGAATAGAGGTTAACTTGCAACACAGGTCTAAACCGCTCAAGATGACGTTCCGAAAGGTGATGGTGAGAGATCGCCTGTACATGATGGGGGTTGTGAGTCCTTACAATCAGAACACGCAGACATTCCTGAACTCGTTTCGGTCGCACTAGACAACGGTGCTAGACAAAACAATAGACTGTGATCAAGCCTCCCCAGAAACTACCTGGGGAGGCTTAACTATTTAATTTTCAAGGTTCCGTTAGGCGGGTTTGCGACTTATATTACTGAACGCCTCAATCAGCTCTTCAAGAGTGCAATCATATGCCTGGCAATACCTAGGAATATCAGTCAGAGAGGGACTAGGCACGGTAATACCTCGCTCCCATTTACTGATAACAGACTCAGTAATACCTAACTCGACGGCTATTTGCCTTTGAGTTTTGTTGGCTCTTTTGCGAATCCACACAGGTGTTAGAAGATTTGCTTGATTTTTTAGTTGACTTACCATAGTATATAAGAACTAGCTTTTAAAAGCAAGTTTGAGAGAACAAGTTTTTTGAGGCTGGTGTTCGACCACAAAAAGTAAGCAGGCTGGTGATTAGCGTCTACGGCCTGCTTACTACAAATATAAGAGTTTCCAGCAAGCAAACCGTCTTTGGCAACTAGCTCTGTAAGACCTGATGAGCATGAGCGACAAGAAGCGGTCGGTTCCGGCAACTCCACAGCACAAACAAGTTAACCTACGTCTTTTCACGTAGACAAACTCTGCCTTTTAGAAAGGAATTCCGTGAAAATGCGGACTTTATCGATCGGGTCACGTGCCATTGCGGTATCAGTAGCCCTGATTTTCAGTGGGCGATTAGCGACGAACACCCCCGACACACCGCCACCACCGGGAAGCGGTCGCAGGGATTCCACAAAAGCAGAGGTGATGCCTATGACCTAATACCTGGACTGCCTATAAACTTCCTTCCTATCATTCGCCGGCGATCGCGCGGCAGGACGTGCGATTGCCTTTTTTATCAACGAGCTAACCCATGCAAACAGCAACAAACACGACTAACTGGAATTGGTACGGAATGTGGTTTTGGGACTATCTAAATCTTGACAGAGGCGATTTCCGTACTGAGGCTTGGGAGGCTTTTGACATCTGGAAGCAAGCCTACACAAAAGATCACCCCGACCTGGCAGATCTTTCCGACTTGGACTTGGTAGAAAGCTACATGAACGCCATGAAACCCGTATTCGACTCATGGCTTTTCAAGGCGTGGGGCCTTTTTTACCTTCCAAGCAAAACGTTTCGGGCGATCGCCTGGAGACTCAAAGTACACCTGGTTTTACACATCCCCACTATCGAAAACCCATGAACACAGGACGAAGCATCGCCAACCACATAGCAATCAACGAAATCAGAAGAAAGGACATCTTAGAAATCCTCAAAGACGGCCCTAAAACAGCCTACAAAATCTCTCTCAAGATGCCCGGATTCTACTCCACAGGAACAACCATGTGCCGCCTACGCGAGTTACAGGCAGCAGGAAAAGTAACAAATTTCGGAGACGTATGGGAAATCAAATGAGTCAAGTCAACCCACTAGACACTTTCAAAAGCACCTACGACATAGACGACGAATTGGTCAAGATCCTTGTGCGAGATAGAACCACTCTCGGCTTACTTTTTCTCACGCTAGAAAAGCTCGCCTGGAACGAAAGAATGGCAGTGGGCTTAGCCGCCTATCACCGCATCGACCAAACCTCCGCGCAATTGATAGAAATCAAGCCGCGTCACGGCGAATTTGCGACACCTGTCGCGGAAGCAATGGAATTATTGAAAGCCCTTTCCCCGTCGGCACTGGCCGAATTAGCCGGGGATATTCTGCAAGATGACTTTGAACTTGAAGCGTAGTGCCAAACAGCATGGCGTGCGATCGCGCTCTAGTCGGTGCGATCGCCTTTCCTAATTACTAATAACCAACAACCCATAACCAATGGAACAACTAGAAGAAGATATCTACTATTTGTACAAAATCAAGATCGACTAACAGCAACAGAGGACGATCCGATTCACAAGAGGAAGTATGACGACTGGAACAGTATTTGCCGTCGGCGAATCAGTATCAATGCTGGTCAATAAAACAAAAAAGATAGGATTTATAGAGGAAATTTGTGGGGATTTCCTATTTGTCAGATGGGTTATATCAGGGACAAGAAAAATACGTTCATGGGGCTGGATATCAAGTCGCTGGGCATTAAAGAGGCATCCTTTAATCGTCCAGACAGATGAATTATCGATAAAATGGAGGCTTTAACATGACAATTACAACTGTCGATCGACCAGCACGCATCACCGAAATGGGGAGAGCAGAGGCAGATTCAATCACGCAGGATATCAAGGGTAACTTTGACAGCCTGGGTTCAATGCTCATAGAAGCAAGAGATCGAAAAGCCTACAAAGCCCTCGGGTACAGAACCTTTGAAAGCTACTGCAAAACTGAATTTGGCAAGTCAAGTTCCAGTGCTTACAGATTGATTGAGGACGCGAAAGTAGTAGCACGATTAGAGGCTGAAATTGCCAAACAATACGACGAACCGATCACCTTAAATATCCCCAGCGCTTGCCTTCGCCCCCTAAAAGAAATTCCAGATATCGGCAATAAACTTAAAGCGATCGAATATGCAAAAAATTTAGCGGCAGCGGAAGGTAAAAAGGCTACTAAAAAACATTTAGAAATAGCAGTATTTGAGATATCCGGTAAGCGCAGTCAGGATTACAAAGCCGCAATTCAAAGCTTAGGTTTTACGAAGGGCGTACCAGTCGAGATAGTCGAGACAAAAGACGTAAAAAGCGACAGAGGATTAGTCAAAAAAGTAGACAAATTAGGCAAGATTCACGTCGCACTTTACAGCGGAGGAGTCTACCCAAAACCACTTGGCGCCAGTGACCTGAGAATACTAACGAAAGCGGAAAAGCCTACCACTCCACTGAACGAAATCACTGCCAGCAAGGGCGATAGAGTGTTGATTTTTGCCAAGGGGCTAGAAGGCAAAAAAGGAATTATTCACAAATGGAAAGATGAATGCCAAGCACTTGTCACAGTGGACGGGGAAGATGAGCTATTTACTATCGCCTATGCAGAGATGGAGCTGGTTCCGGGTGAGCAAAAAGATACTAACTGGGATTCGGAATTAGTTTGGAATACCGGGAAAAACACATATTATTATTTCCCACAGGAAGACACGATATATAGCGACAAGTGGCCGCAGGGTTTAGCCCTGAAACCTCACTTCCATGAGAAAAGCCCCATTGAATTTATCAAAAACTGGGAAGATAAATTCGCAGGCGACCTACTCGAAGCTCTTGGAACTCCAGCAAGATTGAAGACACTAGCACTCGCGCAGGCGATCGAACTCCCAGAGGATGAAGGTAAGGAATTCGCTGCTGATTTGATAGCCAGTCTGAATCAATTATTTCCCCAAGCGTCCAAGCCCAAGGCCATGGGAATAAGCTTTGCCTTGACAATAAACGAGTTGACTTCCGGCAAGAAAACGCAAACTCGGCGCGCGTGGCAAGATGATTATGCAAAAAACTTCATTAGATATTTCGACAAAAATATTGCCATCCCAGCACTAAATAAGGGCCGCCAACGTGGGGGGTACGAACTGGGATTTATTAAGCTTACTCAGCGCCCATACCAACAGTATCTGTCAGAAATGACGGCAACTGACTTGAAAGAAGAAGGTGGCATGGTTGCGACAGCACAAGAATTTATTGACACATATTTCGAGGGGCAGGACAAGTTAGTCTGGGTGCTGCACTTCGAGTTTCTGTCCACACCTGCCGGCGGTAACACATCTTTATTAACAGAGGAAAACCAGCGGCGGCGGGAACAATTGGCAGAGGCAGAATTAACAATTCAGACAATGGTGAGTGCAGCTTCCTCACCCTCGCTCTTGGAGTCCGCAGCACACACCGACTTCTTACCAGACAATACGGTCAAAGCATTGGGTGTAAACATTGTAGACGCGACTGTAGACACCGCAGAAGCCTCGGATGTGGAGATTGTAGACACAGCACTTGACGCGACTGTAGAGTAGACACAGCACTTGACGCGACTGTAGACACCGCAGAAGCCTCGGATGTGGAGATTGTAGACACAGCACTTGACGCGACTGTAGACACCGCAGAAGCCAATGAAATGCCGCCAGCCAGGGGAGCTAATTGGTTCAGCGAGACACTTAAAAAGAGTATGGCTGAAGCCATGAGAAAATTCACCCTTGGCGACCGAATCAAGTACGACTTGAACAATCCCGACTGGGGTAAAACACTGGATTACCTCATCACATACGGAGAAATTGTCTCGGAGATTTACTCAGGGAAATATGAACCTTTTGCCATAGTCAAAGTACGATTCGACGATGGGAGAGAATCCGAAGTGCAAGTAAGGCATTTAGAAAAATTAATGCCACTGAAAGTAGAGATCGCAGGCGGTGCAGCCACCGAAGAAAAACCGGAATTAATTGCAGAAAATGCAGTCCCTGCGGTCGCACCCCTAGAGCCTGAAAAATCGGCGACATTCTCAGAAAACCAAAGAGAAACTGACTATGACGACTGGTCGAAACATAACGCCAGCGAAGCGATACTAGGCATGGCTGTAGACACCGCCTTTCCTGAAGGCTGGAACCAATGGGAAAAAGATAACTTTTCTTGGCTTTTAAATGGAGTGCAAAATTGCTTCTATAGCAATCAATACAGGGAGATAGAAGTATTTCTACCTGAACAAAAGAAGGTTCGGCTCAAAGGAATGAGATTAGGGGAAGAATACCTTGATATGTGGGCTGTGGAGCCACCAACATTAGACGAGAATGGCAACCAAGCCAGCGTAGAAACTTTTGATAAAACTTTTCCAGACGCAATCCTCACTCAGGTTCAAGAGACAAAAGACAAACTATCCCAAGATATAGAGCAGTGCAAAAAGGCAAAAGAAGGCACCAATAAACCAAAAGAATTAAAAGCCATAGAATTGTCAGAGATAAGAATACAGCAACACATTGAAATCTTAGATAAATTTCTATTTTTCAGAATTGGACAGAAAGTCATTGAGAAAAACCGAATTGAATATGTTCCAGGGATTGTAAGAGGAGTCGCCCTCTCGACAGGTGGCATACCCACCATATTTGTGCGGTGGGAAGGACAAACTAGCTCTACCTCCCAAATAGTGAATATGCTGGCAATAGAGGAAGACTAACAGCGATGCAAACTCTCCCCGCCCTGTTAGAAATTCCCGAGAATTGGTCTCTCGTGCCTGTACGGGGAAAAAAACCTTACCAGAAAGGATGGAATTCTAGGCAGTACGATCGCCTCCAAATTCTCGAAGAACTAGAAAGCGAGAAAGCTAGCGGCTTTGGGGTAAAACTGGGGAATGGGCTGCTAGCCATTGATATTGACGGTGAATCCGCAGCCAAACTCTTGACCAAATTAGCCGGCGAAAATAGTACCGCAATTTTCGCTACAACAACTGCCTGGACAAGTGGCCGATCTGGCAGAAAACAGTGCTTATTCTCAGTACCAGAATCGGAATGGCATCGCCTCCGCGGCCGCAGAATCGGCACAGGAATACCAGGCGACGACGGCAAAGAGGAATGCTTAGAATTTCGCTGGATCGATGCACAGAGCGTATTACCGCCAAGTATCCACCCCGGCACAGGCAAACCCTATGAGTGGATCAACAGCCCGCTGCAAAATCCGCCCTTGCCGGCACCGGAATGGCTGATCGAGACCTGCGAAAACTGGCATAGCGAGTATGCCGGCGCTGAAGAGCTAGATTTGGTGCGCTTCCCGGTACGATTGTTCCCGCATTTTGGCCGCAAACTGAGCGTTTGGCTGCTCGCGCGTCGGTTCGATATTTCGCGCTGGAGCAACAGTGGCAGGTCTAAAGGTTCGGGAATCGGAAAATTCACACTGACAGCGGCAAGCAAGATATTGAATCGCAGCGAAGGTCACGTCAGAAAGTTGCTATGTGCCGCCAAAAAGTCAGGTTTGATTCGCGACTACTCGCAGGCGAAGAATTGGATTACAGTTTACTACGCAAGTTTAGAAAAAGCGATCGCCCTCACCGGCATTGAGAAGCTCGGCCCGATCGCCGCCATAAATATTGATGATTTAGCTAACATCCACATACTCGCTACAGAAGTGGAAGCCCAGAATTTGCAACGCGCATCTCTCCACCGGCAACGCCTGGAAGAGGTCGAGCAAATAAAATCCCAGGGCTTAGACCCTGGGAAGACTCCGACACAAATAATTAAACCGATCGACCTGCACACCTGCGATTATCCGGCGCGGGTACTCGGAAAGGGCGATCGGTTTATCTATTGCAATTCGGATTTTCGGTTCTACGGCGGGAGTCAAAGTGCGATCGCTAATTTTCGAGGGATTAGTCAATCGACTGTTAGCCGCCACCTTTCAAATAGTTACCGATTGGTAGCAGCACCGGTGCGAGGACATCGCCAGGAATTGCCACCGATCATCAAAAAGCAACTGCTAGGGAAGCTGCCACATCTCAAAAAGATGCCGCCAGGATTGTGCATGGAGGATGGCTTATTTTCCATGCACGGCGACTGGTGGAAGCCTCATTGCAATGTTTATCTATTGGATCATCGTCTCGTGTCGGCCAGACGGCGGCGAGCCCGAATCCAAGGGCAAATAGATAAGGGTGACTTATTGTTTGAAAAAATTTCGCCGGGCGTTTTAGAGGATAAGTTTCCTTTATCTATTTGTCTAAGAGCTAAGAAACAGCAAAGTTTATCCGAGCAAGAGCCAAGCCGGCTGCGCGAAAAAAAGTCAAAAACAAACCGGAACAAGGAAGAGCAAAAATGATCACGCCTCAGCAGTAAACAAAAAACGTCCCATTTTTGGGACACTTTCTCTCATCCAATTAACAACCACCGATCGGCGGAACGAAGCATTTTACCGTCTCAGCAACCCCATTCGCACCGAGTTGTGCGATCGCAGCGCGAACACAGCGCACCGGTCGAACTGCCGGATTTAGTTTGACCGTGCCGCCTTTCGTTATCCGCAGCTTACCTTCGGAAACAGACAAACCATCTATCAAATCTAGAATCCTTTCTGCCTCTTCCTCTGTCTCGGCACGCACACCAGATTTGACTTTGGAAGCGCCCCAAAGTAGCCGGCCATAGACATTCCCCTTGGTGTAAATCAAGTTGTCGAAATCCCGGCACCATTCCAAATCCTCGCGGGGATTCGGGATTTGAGTGTGCCACAAACTGCCGGTTTGCTTGGGATAATCTTGGCCCCAGGTGAGCACCAATTGCCTCGGTACATCAAACTCTGCAAACTCGTCGCCCGGTTGCACCGGGTAGCAAGTAGGAGTCTCGCAAGCTTTGGCGTAAGACAATTTTTGCAGCTCGGTAAACGCTGAAATTTGGCTGGACAAGCCGGCAATCCCATCACCGTTATAAAGCAAAATTTGAGTGCCACCTTCGCAATCCAGAAAGTTAATATCCCCGGAAATCTTCGCGTCAGATTCGCACACTTCGCCAAGGATTTTTGTGCTGATTGCAGTTAGCTTGTCTATTTGGCTGCTCAATCCGAGGAACCCGGCCCCGGAATAGCTGTTATCGAATACGTCGCTGCCACAGGCATAAGTCCCACCTCCGAAAATATCGGGGAAGGTGAATGCAGGTACATCAATATCGCAGACCTCATCCAAGATTTTTTTATTGAAATCTAATACCCTGTCGATTTGACTTTGCAGCCCCAGTAATCCGACGCCAGAGTAATTGTAAGTGCCGAAGGTTTCGTCACACACATAAGTTCCCCCGCCCTGGATTAGCGGGAATTCTATTTCGATGTCGCAAACCTGGTTTAATATCTTTTTGTTGAAATCCAGCACTCTGTCAATCTGACTTTGTATCCCTAACAAGCCGACGCCAGAATAATTGTAAGTACCGAAAGTCTCGTCACACACATAAGTTCCGCTCCCAAAAATGTCAGGGAACGTGAATGCAGGCACATCAATGTCGCATACTTTTTTGATGAGCATTTTATTCATGCTCAGGATTACGTCTAATTGCTTGTTCAGACCTTTCAGCCCCTCGCCGGCGTAATCGTAGGGAATGGTAGCGCCATCGCATTCAATAAACCCGTTGTTTTTAAATTCTGGGAATCTATCGTCATCTTCGCGCTTCTTGCGTTTCAGTTTGTCTGAGATATCTCTACAACATTTGTCTAAATCTTCCTGCGTTTTTTGAAGCGTTTTTTGCAGGGCAACTAGCTGCACATCTACCTCTGTTAAATCCGCTGTTGCTGTGATAGTTTGTGGCAACTCCGCTGCTACTGTCATCCCCACAGGAATTTGTGCCGCCGTCGCCATCCCCACAGGAATTTGTGCCGCCGAGGCCATTCCTATTGGAATTTGTGCCGCCGAGGCCATTCCTATTGGAATTTGTGCGGTGGCAGCCATTCCCACAGGGATTTGTGCAGCCACGTTCATTCCTATTGGAATTTGTGCCGCCACGCCCATTCCCTGGGGAACTTGGGTTACGGTTTTCAGGGAAATGCCACTAATAGCCTTTCCCAACCCGTCTAAAGCGACTCCGATCAGCGCTATGCCTACAGCTATCGGCGCAACCATCTCGGCAACTGTTTCGCTGGTAGTTCGTGGGTTTTTTGCTGCGATTTCTACGCCAGTTGCAGTTAGATTTGCGATCGGAATTAAAAGTTCAACAATTCCCTCCATTATTGGTCGGACGATTTCAGTATCAAAAGTCTGCGGAATTGCTGCAATCATTTCAAAAAGGGGATTTATTAAATCGGAAATCCCTTGAAGCAGAGGCGAAAAATCTAATTGAAAGCCTTGTTTCAGTTGTTGGATGTCTAAATCAAGTTTTTTTAAGAAATCGACGATCGGAGTGAGTAAGTTTACCCCGCCTTCGGTCACTTGATCGAGCAAGGAAGGGGTTGCTAGAGGCTTGCCCCTGGGGTCGATCGGAGCCAGTGTAATTGTCCCCGTCCCTGGATTAGTCTGGATATCCAGGGCCGGCCTGGGCTTGGGTGCTGGCGATGATTGAGGTCTGTATGGCGCGGGTGCAGGTGTTTGTTGTGATTGTGCGATCGGCTCAAATTCAAAAATCGGCGCAAATGGATCGGGGCGGCCGACTGGCGATTGTACTTGTCTTTGTGGTTGCCGCTGTGGCGATTGGGCTGTCGCGGGTCGGAACGCCCCGCTATCTCTCGGATCTGAAATTTGCGATCGCACTTGCTGGATCGGTCGCCCGCCGACCATGTCAGAGCCAAACCCTGCCGGTTCCGGGAAAATTAGATCCTGGGCAACTGCCCCGGCGACGCCCAGACCCACGCCAAGTCCTTTGATTCCTATGCCAACGGCAGCTTTTTGAGCAACAACTGGAGCCGCGCTTTTGAGGTTTGCCGGAACATTTTTAACTACCTGCACCTGGGGGGTATAGGCGGCTGGCGGGCGAATGGGGGCGGAGAGTTTTCCTCCCGTTGTAGGTCCGAGATTTAATCCCTGTCGCGGTACAGCCGTTGTTGTTGGCGCGCTGGCGTCAATGGTGATTGTTTGAGGTTGGAAAGTTATGGGGGTTGCCACTTCCTATCGTCCCGCCCCGTTCCACAAGTTCGCCTCAACTTCGTTTAGGCGATCGATGATGGGCTGTAAATTCAAGTCGATCTTCATCCCTTGCAGCATTTTGTTGACAGCTTTTAATTCTTCGAGCGTTCGTTGGTCAATGTGATTTTTAATGCCTTTATCTAGTCCGCAAATTTTATCTTCCACAATTGTGGCTATCGTATTACAATCGCATCCGCACATATTTTTCCCTGGTGGTGGAGGTGGAGAAGCGTTCCCGCCGAGAGAAGGCGATGGAGAAGGGGAAGGAGGGGAGAAGCACGCGGCTCTGGTGGCAGGATCGATCGTAAAATAGATGTTGAAATACCCACCACTTTCCTCCCAGTGCAGCGCGAGATCTGCCAGCGATCCAAAGCTCTCGCCGGCAACTACTCTATCCACATACCCTGATTGCCATCCCCATACACTCTCGCCAGTGAGGATCTCACGGTAAGTTCCATTAGGTTGAGGTACGTTGGTATAAACGGGACGATTTCTGTAACAAGCGGGGTGGGTTCGACCCTGGGTACCGTCGTAAGGATCGTCATAATGAGTTATTAAACAAAACCCACTTGGGCAAGGATTTACCATGTTGCCATAACCAAATCAACATCAGAAGCATCAAACCCTCCAGGAGGTAACGTTGAGGGGGGGACGGAAGAAACGGCAGGGAAGCATGACGATCTAGTAACTGCATCTACGACAAAATAATCTTCAAGCATCCCGGTACTATTCCAGTAAAAGGATTTATACCAGGAGTCTAAAGTATTGTGTCTAGAACTATCATTCCAAGTGTCAGATACCCAGCCAGCAGCAGAGTCCCAGCAAATACGCTGAGTAGACCATTGTCCTTCCCATAGATTGTGCAAGGTAACGCAGAAATTCCCACAGGCTCTAAACTCCATTGCCCTATCAATTCGAGTTGCGGTCAGGTTCCCAGGTGGCAAAGGATTGAAAGAAGAGGGTGATGGTGATGGCGATGGCGATGGGGACGGAAGCGATGGGGTTCCTGGGATATTGCCCCCCCATCCTTGCCCGATCATTTGGTCAAATCTTCGCCTAGGATTGTTCAAATTATTAATTGAATTAATCTGCGTCGATCGCCTAACATTTTCGATCCCAGAAGGCGGCTGATACACTCCAAAATTCTTCATGAGGCATTCGCGACGCTTACCCGCAATTGAGCTGTTCCAGAGGAGCAAATAGCGGAAATTGCATTTACAGCTTGCTCATCAACTATTAATAAATGTCGTAGAGGCAAAGGATGTGCTGAGTTTGTCAGTGTTGCCCCAGTCCCGTATCTAATCCAGCATTCTCCCGCAGGATTAGATAAAGAAGTTAAATAGAGTTTTACGAGTTTTCGACTTGCATCTGCTGCCAGGATAACCGTTGAAGAAGCGCCAACAGCAACTGTTGTAGTAGCGTCTTCTGTCAAGCTTCCCGACAAACCGCCCGCCTGATTTCTGTTTAGGTTGTTGCAACAGTTGAGCATTCTTAACTATTGAATAAAGTTGTAAACAATATTGTTGTGATCCTGAAGCAAACTAGATTTTTCTTCCACATATCCGGTTATAGATAGCCAATCATTCTGTTTCCCTGCACCCGTATTGTTTTGCAGTAATCCAGACCCTCGATCTACCATCTTGGCCACAATTCGCCACCCGAATTTTATCCCGTATATTGTGACTCCGGAGAAGTATTCGTCTATCCCCGCAAAGAATACAGGCTTGACGTTATACAAATCTATCAGCCCCACTTCAAAATCCTGGTTTGTGGGACTTCGCAAATAGACCATCAACCCCTTTTTAGAATTGGCCCTAAAAAATTGATTTTTCTGTTCTTTTTGCGATTCCGTGTCCGTGGGCAAAATATTGGGGGCAAACGTTTCACTGATGGAATCCAGGTATGCCATGCAGCGAACTGAGGCCATGTACCCTTGGTAATTAATGCCCACTCCCAATACCGTAGCGGTACTGGGAGTGTACAAAATTGCCTCTTGCCCGCTTGTTGCGGGCGTTATTTTTGCGGCAATTTGAGCAATTCGATCGGGCATATCGATCGCCATTTAATTCCTCCTAGCCCCAGAAACAAAGGCACGCTCGCCCGCAACAGAAGTCAGAGCCGATCTCATTGCGCCACCGCTGGCAGCGGGGGCTGCGCTACCGCTCCCACTGAAAAATTTAGTAGCCTGCCCTGTTACTTGACTCGCCGCTTGCCCCGCCTGCCGAGCAATTTGTGGGGCTTGTTTTATGGCTTGCTGTGCAACCTGTGGGGCTTGATTGATTACTTGCTTCCCGGCTTGGCTGGCTCGATCTTGGATATCCTTTAGGGTTTTGTTGTCCTTGCCATACAAATTTTGAGAGGCTTGTCCCGTCCACTTATTGGCAGCGCCACTCAAGTCTTTCAAGAATCCCTGCGCCGTCTCGGCGGCCGCTTCTTCGCCCGGCCTTACAAGAGTTTCTACAGCCTGCCTCATTCCTTCCGAAAATTCCGCATTAGCCAGCTCCATTGTTTCAGCCCAGGATTGTCCGGGTTGCCACTGCTCCCATGTGTTTGGATCTTGAATAGTGGGAATATAGCCCGGGGGATATTTTTCACCTGTTTTAGGGTCAATAATGATAGGTTGCCCACTCTCCACCACGGCATAAATTGTGGTGTGTCCAAATTGCTGTCCGAGTGGATAAATATTACCATTCATCCCTCCGGGCTGCCCCCCAAATCCCTGCATCTGTGGGTTTCCAAATTGCTGTTGTTGCATTGAGGAAAAATTCCCTTGCCCCAACTGAGTAGCCTGCTGCTGGTTTGCGATCGGAGTCGATCGAGGTTGGTTCGTGAATGCTCCTACCATTGTTTTCTCCGAATTAAATCAAGTTAGGATTTGGCGTCTCAGTCAGTCTTGGTTCCAGTATCCGAACCGTGAATATGTACTGGGTGAAGGGCTTGCTCACCCCATCCGATACCTCGTTGATAATCGAAGTCCCCTGCGGGAAAATGGCAAACTGCGCGTCGTTCGAGGTGTCTTGCTGCTCGTTGAAACGAAGGAACATAGCTCCAATAATGCTCTCGCTTGTATTATTGGCGGCTGCCGTCAAGCCAACAAAGCCCAGCGGGTTGCGAGTGCTCACCAAGTCGGCTTTGAGAATGGTGATGGAAGTTGCGGTCTGCGTGGCTCCAGGGCCGAAAAAAGTCGTTAAAGGTTTGTCGATCGCCATAGTTGACAGTTATTATATTGAATTGGGATTTGGTATCGAAGACGTTGCATCGTCTTGCCAAATTTCAACTTGACAAGAATACCTTCGCAACCACTTATTGAACTGAAATTCGAGCGATTGCTCGAAGGGAGAAATACGGAATTGAGAATCCGTGCTCTGGTCTTGATTGCGCTGCCACCTCAAGAAAACAGCCAATGCCGTTGACTCGGCATTATTGACCGCAGCGGGGGTGAAGGTGTAGCTTGGCACAATTCCCACTGGTGCAACTAAATCATTTTTTAGGATAATGACTTGAGTGGCGGTTTGGGTTGCGCCGGCGCCGAAAAAGTTTGTGAATAAAGGTTCAGAAGGCATGATTATTCATACCAAATAATAACTCTTACTGGTATCCCCAGGATCGACGCAGAGTCGGTCGTTGTGCGAACAAGGAGAAAAGTATTCGATACTGACAGGAAGTAACTATGCCCCGGCAAGCCAATGCCTCCAGGAACAACACGGAGAAAACCCGTGCCTATAGTAGCGATCGCACTTACGCCCCTGATTCTCGATAAATCGAAGTTGGCGCCAAAAACCGAGGCAAGATCGACACCCGTCTGACTTGATGCCATAGCAGGAATAGTTGTATTTACAACTTTAACTTGAAAACCTACTACACCACTATTTAAGTTAGTAATTGTCCCCATTAAACAATGGCCTCGCTCATCATCACACTTGCCGTCCCAGACGCCGTAACCAAGCTCACAGCCCCCGTATAGCGAAAAGCACTTGGCTCACTATCATAGTGATACCCGGCAGGCACTGGCTGTCCATAAAGGAGAGGGGTTACTGTCGAACCCTCGCGCATAAAAATGGTGGCGGGACCTGCATTATAAAAAGAGAAACCCGCTCTGTTAGCATTAGCAGCAAGCGCAACCGATGCTGTTGTAGTAACACTGACAGCAACGGGGGTTTTTGCATTTCGAGATAGGGGGGGCTGCTGCTGAGACTGTGTGGGGTTTAAATTGTAAATTGCTCCCATTATTCCTCCGGTGGTTTATCAATAATAAAAAGATTTTTCTTGAAACTTACGGCGCACAACTCTTTTTTCTTGAGCAATCGCAAAACCTGAGGCTTGCTCAAAAAATACTTGGCGCAATAATTCCGAAGCGAAATACAAGAGGGCGGATTTGCTTGCGCCCCGGCACCCGCATAAAAAGTGCTGGGATAAGTTCGAGCGCGCCTTTTGTTTTCTTTTTGCATCTATACACGATAAAAAAAATACCTGCCGATCAACCGACAGGTAACATAAATTGATATTTATAAAAATATTTATGTATTTAAATATTTATTTAAAGCGTCTGCCACGACTTCCCACATCTTCTTTTTTTCGTTCAGAGCTCGCTGTTTGAGCTTGAGCAGAAGGTCGCTCGTTATCTTTACCGTCATCAAGGTTGACTGCATAAGGGCTGCCTACAATAAATAAATATTTAAATAATTATGGCATGTTGTCCTATTACATATCAACGTCTGAAGCTAGCATCGCGAACTGGTCGTCGAGTGTTTTTACCTTTAAACCCGACGAGTCGTTTTTGCTTCAGAAAACGGACATAAACGGCGCTTTTCGCTAGGCTTAAAGAGTCAACAGATCACTTCGACTTTCGATTTATGCAAATTGCACCGAACGAGATTTTCGCTGGATATACATTCGACACGGCCGCTGGCGAAATCCGTATTCCTCTCACATCTCTCCCCGGCCTCTCAGAGGCTGAGGCAAATGCCACTACAGGTAACGGGATGGAGGTGATTCGGCAAATTGTCGATCGCACTCACTCAGCATTAACGGCTCTAGCACCAACAGCGCGGCCTACCAAAGCGACGGTTACAAAGCCTAATCCGTCGATCGCTTCCGGGCTTAATGTAGCCCCTGGCACGTTAAGGCAGTCGTACAATCTGGCCTTCGATCTGATGCCAGTTGCACTTGAATTAGCAAGTGAGGTCTAACGATGGCAAGGCCTGAAGGCATTACCTTCCGGGGAAACAATTATCTTCCTGACTGGGGTACGGCGACTCAAACTTTTAATTACAAATACACGTTCAAGATACCGGACGGCACCACTGATGCAATGATTAATGCGATCATTGCCGCCGTCGGCGGAACCGTGATCAATACCAGGGGGGTGCCCTGCGAAGACGAAGAGGGATACTCGTGGAGCCCGAGAAAACTTAAGTTTTGGTTTGAAGCGGGGAAAACAGTGAGTATCCCTGTTCCCAGCAAAACTAACTTAGTAGCAGCGTCGGCTACTATTGCAGGCCAATTAAATCAAATTGCTCGGGTTATTTGCGTATCACTTGAAGGTGAGACTTGGCGGAATATCATCGATTTACTAGATCCCACATCAAGCGTGTTGCCTCCTGTGCCACTACCCATAACGGACACCGACGCAGGCGAGAAGGAAACGTCGTATGTGGGTAGCATGAACTACGAAACAGACGGCTCGTTTGAAATGGCTTCAAAAGCCTTCAAGATGGCTACCAACTTGGCAGGAAATATCCCTTATGCCCAGTACGCAACAGCAATCAACAACTGCTTAACTGCAAGTGGTGGTCCAATCAACACGTCAAGTGCCAGATGCCCTGGATTCAGACAAGTGACCTTCGAGCACAGGCGATTCAGGGTAGTGATGCTACAGAACCGCAGAGTTGTCGAGAAAGCTGATGGGGCTACCCCAGGTGCGGCTTCAGAGATCAAGGCCGCAAAATCTGAAATGCTCGTTCCCATGAGCAGTCGCGATCCTGAATTGATTAGGGCTTGTGGATTAGCGCTGCGAGCCGTGCCGCACACAATGTGCCTGGGATACAGAGGGGAGTGGGACAAGCGATTTTCCTCTAAAAATCCCACTGCTCTCCCTACTGCTACTCCGTAATGCTGTACCGGGCAAATTACGTCACGGACACGGGCAAAACTTATTTTTTCGCATCGTTATCGGTGCTCGCGAAAGAGTCTTTTTTGCCCGAAATATTCAAAAGCAACTCTTCACAAAGCGCAGGATTTTGCGCTTTGCCACGAACAGTTCGACCAAGGGAAGCGCTACTCTGGGATGCTTCGGGGGAGGGACACAAAATCCAATATCCATTTCAACCCGGAACCCCGGAATGGCTTGATTTCTGGAATGAGATAAACCAAAATCCAGAAATTGTCACCAATAAAAATATTGGAGAACGCATTCAATTAAACTTGAGGGACTTATGAGATTTATCATACTCAAAACCGAATGCAATTCGGATGGTATCATTTCCTTTTTTGGGGCGAATCAATCCGTCCGGCGCGCGTCGGGCAATTCTATTAACTGGATAGATTTGCGTGAAGCTAAAACTAACACTATTGAGCCGGATTTGTGCGATTTGCTGTCGTTTGACGATGCCGAATCCGCCGTCGATTTCTTGGATGATACTGAGATGTCCGGCGTGGAAAACGTCTGTATCGTAGGTGTTGAGACTGAGTGAGTAGCGCCAGCAAGATTAAGACGCGCAGAACGGTCAGGGGTAGAGATTTAAAGATTAGATACACTCAGGACAACTTAGAGGACGCTTTAATTAACCAAAGGCAATACTACGATGAGAATGGCGACGAATTAACTCCCGTAACACCGTCACTCTTAGCCCGTCAAGTGGCAACCAACAACCCAACGATTGACCGTCTTAGCAATGCGGAACCGCGTCATATCTCCGCGTGTTTCGGCTCACCTGACAACAAGACTGGCGAGAGTAACTTTAAGATTGTCGTCCCTTACGCGCCAGGGGACAACAATCAAATCGAACAAATAAAAGAGGTGTACGATTATACTTCTACTAGCACATTCTTATCACCAAAATCCCCTTTGAGCTTGACCTATCACGGCGAAAACTATGGCTAAATGCCTGCACTTACTGTTATTATAGACACGCAAATCATCACCGCTACTCCGGTTTACACGGACTGGTTTCCGCCGAACACATTGTTCTTGGTGTTCCAGTCCGATGACACGGGTGAATATGTGGAAACAGGGGAATTCGTCGAGGTAGCGGTAGCTTTATTTTCTCGAATACAAGAAGCACCATTGATTGAAAGACTGTGTGCTTTTCAGGGCTCTATAAACACAATCGACTTCATTCGGATTCCAAGTTTTCGATATCGGAACGACCTGTTTTCGATGCGCCTATTGATAAACCCTTCGACAGGATTCCACTGTCGAATCATCGCTGTAAGTGACGATAGCAGCCCAGGCTTTGATGATATTATTGGGCAGTTAGAAGACATCACCGAACAACTTGAAAACCTAGTGGACAATCCACAACAAATACCTTAAAATAAACGAAGCTAGTCAACGTCAAAGATACGTTTGATAGCCAGTCAAGCAAACAATCAAACCCAGTTAAACCAATGGAACCAAGATTCGCACGGGTAATTTTAGCCGCAATTTCTGCCAACTTCAATTACACGAAACAAGTGGACGAAAGAACCGGGGGTTCTGGGCAAAACGAAGCCTCGCTTAACGAAGCCATCATGGCTTTAGAAAACCTAGTCAATCAGGTCGGCGAGCAGATTGATGCTCCAGTACAAACAGGACAGACTGAGCAACCAGTCGCGTAGCACTTCCCAATTCAATGATGGCGAAATCCGTATTTCGCCATCATTGAATCAATATGGTCAGCAAGAAAAATGAAACCAATTGTAGTTGCAGAAACAGAGAAAGGGCGGGTAAAACTAACATACCCACACCTCCCAGACTTCGAGCTAAAGATGGACTTCAATCCAATAATTGACAAGTTCCACCTCGCAGGCAGTTTTTGCTTGGTGCACTGGCAAGCCAAGCCGTTTGGATTAAGAAGATGGGGGGTATATGACGGGGGGAAAGACAAATACTACCCATTTACATGGAATGGAGCTCTTTGCTCAACACCTCCGAGATTTCTTCAGATAGATGAAGAACTGGTGAAGTCAGTACCTACAGCAGCCCTACTTTTCCTTGACACAACAGTAGTTTTAAAAGAATATTTGACTCTTGCTAGCGTGAGACAAAATGCAGAAACTCGTTGACCTAATCAAGGCAGATATTGCCACCACGGTAATTGCTTTCTTTGGGCTGGTAGTTGCCCTTCTTGGATTGTCAATAAGTTTCTGGCAAGCCAGAAAACAGCAAAGAAAAGAACACTTAGAAGAAATTCGATTAAGGGAAATAGAGATAAAGGAAGCAGTTAAACAACGGGAACACATGGCGCAGCAAATGAAACTGCAAGCTCAACAGGTGAAATTCCAAGGGGAACAAATAGCTCAAATTCTCGATTGGGTCTCCAAAATTACATTCCAGAACAGGAAAGACTAATGGATAGAATCTCACTACGTATTGCATTATTTTGCATATGCCTTTGCACTTTCGTTTCGTGCCTAGGACTGATAATTGTAATATTAGAAGCGCAGCCAATTCCAGCCAGCTTAATTGAATTAATAATTACCATGATCGCCGTCATAGGAGCTTTTTTGGCTCCGTCGCCCCTACAAAAATAACGGAGTCCCACATGAGCCATTCACTCGCCTTTGCGATGACTTTAGCCGCATCCAATGACTTGATTTACGGCAGCTTGAGATTGACTTACCCCGACAAAAAATTTATTGATTATTTGGCGACATCTGGATGCACACAGTGGCAGCAACCGGGCGATGAATGGGCGAGAGGAAAAGGGCCAATTCCGGCAGGCTTTGAGTACAAAATCCCGACAGTACCTTATTGGCTCCCCACAAGAGGAATAGAAGGGTATTTTTTCCATATCACACCTGACCCAGTATCAAGCTCTGGCGATATCAGGAGCGAATTAGGTATCCATTTTGACGCTAATGCACCGGGAAGCGCAGGGTGCATCGTGCTCAAAAATTTCTCGGGATGGGAGAGATTCTGCGATCGCATGGAGGCGATCACAAAATCCGGCATCAAGTCAATTCCACTCTCGGTTAACTATCACTAAGGCAATTGTGGCTGATTTATAACGTGGCCGTAGTGCTGAAGGATCATTTTACCGTCGCGATGCCCAGCAATTTGAGCAACTTGTGGCACCGACAAGCCACTTTCAAGGGCTTGGCTCAGAAGAGTGTGTCGCGTAGCGTAGGGCTTTCTGTAAGGAATATCCAAAAACAATAATGTGGGCATCCAACATTGAGAACGAAAATTGCCATGATCTATAATTTGTCCCTTGGGGCTTTTAAAAATTAGACCACAAGCATTCTCGGTAATTATTGAGCTAAAGAGAACAAAGACACGATCGGACATCTTCAAAGTGCGGACAGATTCTTTGGTCTTAGGAGATTTACAAATTTTCTGGTATTTCCCCCGCTGCCGAGACACCGACTGCCTGATAAAAATCAGGCGCTTTTCTAAATCAACACTGTCCCAAGTTAACCCGACAGCTTCCCCAGTCCTCACTCCCGAAAAAAGTAAAAATCGCACAAACGGTGCGTAAGTGATATAGACCCGATCGACGTAATTTAATATTTTTTCGATTTCAGCGTCTGACAATGGCGCTTTTTTCTTGTCCGATCGCTGTCGCTCATCTTCTGTTGCCGTGCGAGAGCGAACCCTTTTCAAAGGATTATCCGCTGGCTTAATCAAGCCCTCTTCTACGGCCCACAACAAGCACGATCGCAACATAGACAATCTGCGATTAAACGTGCTCGCAGCCAACTCACTAATTTGCAGCCATTCAGTATTATCAAGCGAAGGATTTCCCGATTTTACAAGCATGGCTCGGACACAAGCATAATGATCTGCTGCGGTTGAAATTGGCAAGTCAAGAGAAACAACCCAAGCATCCCAAAGTTCAAGCCAGCAAATCTTGGGATTAGCTTTTACCCGAAGCGGAGTTTGAGCGGCAGATAACTTGTGGCGATACCTTCCTAGGGATGGATCAAAATTTCCAGCAAGAATATCATTTTCGATTTTTGTGGCGATCGCTGCGACCAATTGCCGATCGCGCTTATTCTCCCATTTTCCACCGGGCAAAGGCGAGAACGAAAACCTAGCGCCCTCAACAGTAAATTGAAGCCGGATCGCTTTCCTATCTTTTGACGGATTAATATTCATTTTGAGCGGATTTTGAGCGCAAACTACGTTAGCGGTAGATCCGACAAATCTATCAAAACTTTAAAAGCTTTGCTACGAGAGAACGGGACAGACGGGGCTCGAACCCGCAACTTCCGCCGTGACAGGGCGGTGCTCTAACCAATTGAACTACTGTCCCTCGTTTTGCCTTTGTTTCAGGCACAATTTCTATTATGCAGATAACTGCACCGTTTGTCAAGAGGTTTTTTGAACTTTTATTTGGAAGCCCAAAATTTGAGTCTCTTGCAGGGGACTGAAGTTGTTGTCGCTTACCAAAATCAGGCCTCTGGTACCATCGGCTAAATCGGGGCCAAATGTCAAGCCCTCAATGTTGTCTAGGGGAATTTTCAGAGTTTCCAAATCCAGCAGCAGCCGTTTTTGGGCGGGGGAAACCTCGCTGATACGGGTTTTGAGGCTTGGGAGTGCTTCAATGCGATCGGCTTTTTCCAAAGAAATCTCAAAAATTCTGATCGTCGTGCCGGTTTCCAGGGAGAAAGCGCGCTCTAAACTCAGCAAGCGCTTGTCGTCGATCGCCAATAAATCCACTAAACCGTTGCTAGTTAATTTTCCCACAGGATTGGCACCAGGGGGTAGCGGTTCCGTGATGTAGGCAAAGGAGGCATCTGGATTGCCACTCGCAGCATCGTACCGCAAAATCCGGCACGGGCTGCCTTTTTCCAGGGAAGTTACGGCGCCATCTTGAACTGTAGCGTTTTCGGTGGCGGTGAATAGGTATTTGCGATCGGCAGTTAAAGTCAAGCTTTCAAAGGCGAGATTGTTGCGGATGCCTTTGGTGCCTTTGGCATCGGGCAAAAATAGGTCAGGAATTAAAAGCGTTTTCAGCAGTTTACCATCCAGGGAGAATTCTTTGATGAAAGGAGCGATTTGGCGATCGACATCTCCCTCAGAAGAAACAAACACGCTTTTGCCAGTAAAAGTTATCCCTTCGGGATCTAAACTGAATTCGGGAAAACTTTTACCGTTTTCATCTAATAAAGTCGTCACACCAGTAAATTCAATATTGTCTTTCTCCAGCTTACCAGATGCCAAGTTAATTTTCAGAGAATAGAAGCGCGCCGGAGCCTTGCTGCTGCGGTCATCAGAAATAGCATAATAAACTTGTTTCTCCGCATCATAGGTAATTCCCGAAAGTCCGCCAATTTCTGTCCCCCCAAAGGGAGAACCTGTTGGAAATATTGCCCTACCGATAAAATCTATTTTGGTAACAGCGAAAGATTGGGCCGAAAGATTGACAAAAATAGCAACAGTTGCTGCCATCAAAAAACAGGCAATAAATATAAGTATTTTCCCTAAATTGTGCATCTTACTATCTTCTTATCTTTCTTGCTTCGCGGCCTTTGCGTCTTCGCGGTTCGTTCAATCAGAAAATTACTGTTTCTGACTCAACAAAAAATTAGTCAACCAATCTTTAACGATGTAAGTAGCGCGACAGTCGTCCTCATTGTAGCGGACGATCGCCTCCAAGAGATCTCGATCGCCCGTTTTGAGCCAATCATCGTACCAACAGACACACTGAGCACCGTTAGCCTTAGCATCGCGCCAGTCAAAACCCAACCAGCGCGCAATGGGTTTGAGTGCGTAACTTTCCACCGGCATAATCGCTTGCTGCGTCACTTGCTTGTGAATATCCACAAACCTTTTCAGCACAGGCTTCCACAAGTAAGCTGGAGTGTTGTAAAGTTTAGCCAGTCGCTTAAAAGTCTTGACTTCGTAGTCACAAAAGTGGAAAATCGGAGCAATGGGATAAGCCCACATTAGTTCTAAAAATTGCTCCCAGATTGCACCTTCCTCAGCCGGTGATTCTGCCAGGAAGCCGTGGAATTTTTCAGTGTTGTTGTACCTGTCAACAACTAATACTCCGTGGAGATAATCTAAATTTAACTCCGGTTCGGCTTCGATGTCAAAGTAGAGTTCGATTGGGGCGATCGGCAAAAAGACAGATTGTGAATAAGGAATTGGTTTTTTGCGGAGAATCGGCGCAGGTATAGAAGGTGCAGCAGATTTATTTTCTGTAATCTTTACGGACTCAATTTTAGCTATTACTAAACTATTCCCTGCAACTTCTGGTATTCTGATAAACTGATTAACCGCTGTCGTTGCCGAACCTCTATCTTTAACATCCGTTAAATCCGTTACATAATCCGCTGCCGAACTTCCTTCTTTGACATCCGTTAAATCCGTTACAAAATCCGTTGCCGAACTTCCTGCTTCTCGCACAAACGGTTGATTTAACAAAGTCGATCGCGCTTGTTGCACCACATCGACAGCCACTCCCGCCACAAACTCAGGATAACTCGCTAATAAATCGGAATTAGCATTAGCCAAAGATGCTAAATCAGTCAATCCTAGAACTTTTAATATAGCATATCGCTTAGCCGTAACTCCCGGCAATAGCGAAAGATGTTTAATCGATTCGGCTTCCTCGTGACAAGCCGTATACCAACCGCAAAGAGTACACTTTTGCCGAGAAATGAAAACCTCCGGTTTCTGCCGATTTTCTAACATCTCAATGCACTCATCCAAAATCTGGAACATTTGAGGCATTCGCTGGTAGAGATTCACCGCCCAAAGCCCTTTTGTCCGCAGCATCAGCCACGCAGTTTCGGGCATTGTTCCCTGCATGGAAGCTAAGACTTTCGCATGAAAAGCAGCAATAATTTGATAGTCTAGTTTTGGTTTTTTACTTAACCACATATCGGCTGTCGCATAACTCCAATTACCAAAATTGGAATCTCCAGGCTGTTTGATTAATAAGTGCGGGCGACTGACGAGGGTGATTTCGGAAGAGTGCAGGATTGAGGAGGAAAGATGGACTGGAGTTTCGGGGATTTCGCCGATGTCTGGCAAATATTGACCATCTATTCCTGAGATAGAAGCTGTTTCACCATTGGTTTTGCCTAATTCGCCTTGACAAAGGACTCCTCGATAAATGCGATCGACTCCTTGCTGCATTAAACTCAAAGTAGCCGCCGCACCAGCCGCCCAATCCCCTCTAGGATAATATGGTTGTTCGTAGGTTTCGGATTCTAAAGTTTGCTGCTGGTATGTCGAGCTATCTCGCATCAATTTTAGCAAAAAGTCACTTGGTGGATCTTGTTGTTTCCAATCTCCCAATATATCTAAAAATGCTCGGAGATTACATCGTTGATAGGAAAGTAGTAGTTTGTCAGTTATTAACATTTAGTGTTTGCAGAAGGTTCGTCAACGGATTGTGTCACGGATGTCACGGATGTAAAAGATAGAAGGTTTGGCAATCGATTATATAACGGATGTAACAGATGTCATGGATGTAAAAGATAGAAGTAAGAAGGCTTTTTGAGAGAAGTTTTTGACATTAATATTTATTCAATCTGTCATGCCGCACACACAGTCCATATATAGTATTTTGTAGGGGCAATCCCCCGTGGTTGTCCATCCCTAGGGTTATTGTGTAAGTTCTATCAATATTAACGTTATCAATTAATTCCCCAGAAAAAATGACAAAGGACAAACACCGGCAACAATTTCCAGCTTTGGCCAATAAAGCTTATTTTAACTACGGCGGACAAGGGCCGTTGCCTGAGACTGCTTTAGAGGCGATTTATGAGGCCTATAAGCGGGTGCAGCTTGGGGGGCCGTTTTCGGGGGAAATCGGTGCTTGGGTGGCTCAGGAGGCGATGCTGACGCGACGTGCGATCGCAAACGAGTTAGCCGTCCCTCCCGAAACGATCGCCCTGACTGAAGATGTCACCGTCGGCTGCAATATTGCTCTGTGGGGCATTGATTGGCATCCTGGCGACCATTTATTGCTCTCTGACTGCGAACATCCGGGCATTGTAGCTAGTGTAATGGAACTTCAGCGCCGTTTCAACCTTGAGGTTTCGGTTTGTCCGTTGGCGGCTACTTTGAATCAGGGCGATGCGGTGGCGGTAATTGCTGATTATTTGCAGCCGAATACTCGTTTGTTGGTAATCAGTCACATCTTGTGGAATACTGGCCAAGTTTTGCCTCTGACTGAGATTGTGAAAGTGTGCCATGAAGGCTATGAACCCCCCCTAACCCCCCCTTGGCAAGGGGGGGGACAAGAAGATTTGCCTGTGCAGAATCACAAAGTCAGAGTATTAGTTGATGCGGCTCAATCTGTGGGAGTTTTGCCTTTGAATTTGATTGAGTCGGGAGTTGATTTTTATGCTTTCACGGGTCATAAATGGTGGTGTGGCCCGGAAGGTTTGGGTGGACTCTATGTAAGTGCAGAAGCTTTGGCAGATTTGCAGCCGGTGTTTATCGGTTGGCGGGGAATTGTGACGGATGCTAATGCTAAACCGATTGGCTTTAAACCGGGAGCTCAACGTTACGAAATTGCGACTTCGGCTTATCCTTTGTATGCGGGTTTGCGAAGTGCGATCGCCCTGCAACATGAATGGGGTCCGATCGAGGAAAGGTATGCAGAAATTTGCCGTTTGAGCAAGTATCTCTGGGAACGTTTGTCGGAAATTAGCCATGTAGAATGTTTGCGGACTTCGGCACCGGAAGCGGGTTTGGTTTCGTTTCGATTGACTAACGGGATGCCGCATAAAAAGCTTGTTGATTTGTTGGAGAAGCAGGGAATTATGGTGCGGACAATTCTGAATCCTGATTGCGTGCGGGCTTGCGTTCACTATTTTACCACTGAGGCGGAGATTGATAAGTTAGTTGGGGCGATCGCAATTCAATCTGAGAATGCGATCGACAATAGGATAGATTAATCCAAAGAAACCGGGTTTTTTACCGAATCTGCGGACTGTAACGAAGTATTCTCGCAAAAACCCGGTTTCCGATCACCCCTGCGTAAGTGAAGTCAGCCGGAGAACCATCGAATCATGCTAAAATAAACATCGGTGTTAGCGCAGACTTAGCAGTAGAGGGGTGAGATTACAAGGCATTGTGATAAACTTAGAGTTATAGTCTATATATATTTCCTATGACTAACCAGCGCCTAGAATCCTTCCAAACAGCCTTCCAGAATCTTCAGTTACTTCCTTTGGTCACCGTAGAGCAACTGAATAAATTTCATGTGGAATATGGCACGGAGATTTTAGAAGAATTGGAGCATTTAGTTGAAGATTGCTCGCCAGACAATAACAAAATCATTTTTACAGGGCATCGTGGATCAGGTAAATCGACATTGCTGGGTCAATTTTGCCGGGACACGCAGAATCGCTACTTTGTAGTCTTCTTTTCAATTTCTGACATGATTGAAATGTCAGATGTGAATCATATTAACATTTTGTTTGCTATGGCAGTAAAGCTCATGGAAGCAGCAGAAGAACGCCAGATTAAAATCGGTTCTAAAACAAAAAAAGCTTTTTATCAATGGTTTAGTAAGCATACTAGAACTGAGGGAAGTTCAGTTGATTCGAGCATTGAGCTAGAAACGAGTGGAGAAGCTGGTGTCAATGCTTGGTTCGTGAAATTCTTTGCCAAATTGAAAGCGACATTGAAGGCAAACTCTGTGATTCGTGAGGAAATTACGACTGAGTTTGAGAGACGGATTTCAGATTTAATCGATCGCATCAACGATATCGCTAGTGCGATTGAAGCGGCGTGCGGACAAGAAGTTCTGGTTGTGATTGATGACCTTGATAAACTCGATCTAGAAATTGTAGATAAAGTTTATCGAAATAATATCAGTGCGTTGTTTCAGCCTCAATTTCGGATTATTTATACAATTCCAATGGCAGCGACACGAGATATGTCGTTGCGAGGAATTATTCAGAATGCCACAAACAATAAGATTCAATCGATGTGGGCGACAAAGTTGTTTCCGCGTGGACAAGATAGAGTTCCCAATGCCTCTCCTGTCGCAGAAGCTGTAAAAGTATTTGAGCAAATTCTTTACAAACGAATCCCCAAGGAGTTGATTGCACCGGAAGCAACTCAGATGATGATCGTTAAAAGTGGTGGTGCATTGCGAGAATTTATTCGTTTGGCTAGTCTGTGCTGTGGGTTATGTTTGAAGCAGTTACGTCGCACACCAGACAACCAAGATTTAAAAATTACGTCTGAGATTTTGCAAAATGCGATTAAAGACTATCGCATTAATTTAACAGAACCTCTTGGACAAAACCGCTATCAAATTCTAGTGGATGTATACCAAAATTATTTACCCCTAGATGGAATGGATCAGGATTTCTTGGATTTATTGCACACGCTTTACATCCTAGAATATCGCAATGACGATTTGTGGTTTGGAGTTCATCCAGTGGTTCAGGAAATATTGCAGCGGCGTGGATTAATTGGAGCGGAGGGTTAATTAAATGCTTGACAATGATATCGTGGACGATCAATCGATCAATGAGGATAGTTACGATGGTCTTGTCTCTTTAATTGAAGCAAGTAAAGGTGTATTGTCATTGTTGATTGCCTCCTGTAAACCGGGAGATTTTCAAACTCAGATGATTAATCGTTACGAAGCCGAACTTGCTCCCAATATCCCCTGTTATCGCGTGGTGTTGAATCAACAAGAACCGAGTTTAAGAGCTGCGTTGGAGCAACTGGTTCAGGATTGCCCAGAGTTACAAGAACCTCACGCATCAGCGGTAATTACTGTAACTGGAACTGAGGCTTTGATGGATTTTGTGTCACAAGCTGACTCTAATAATCGGTCGGAGTTAAACCGTTTTTTTGGCTATTTGCAATGGACGCGGGAGGGGTTGCGAGAGTTTCCTTATCCTATTGTACTTTGGGTAACACCGAAGATTTTGAGTCGCTTGATTATCAAAGCACCGGATTTTTGGAGTTGGCGGAGTGGCGTATTTCGCTTTGTAGCACCGCTGGTGGAAGCAACGAATGTAGTTAACGAGAATGGGGAAATTTCTCTGCTGATTGAGTCTGAGAGAAGAGAGACTTTACCACTAAAGGAATTGTTAGATCAGGTAGAAAGTCTGGAACAACAAGCTATGGAAACTCCTGCATTAGCAACGCTATACAATCGAGTTGCTAATGCTTATGCAAACCGGGTAAAGACGGGCCAAGCACAGGATGATACACAGGAGATCGATCGGGCAATTCATTTATTTGAGAAGTCACTTGCTTTACAAAGAAAATTGAACTTACCCACGGCGGAATCTGACACTTTGTTACAGTTAGGTGATATTTACCGTGACTTAGGATTGTGGGAACAGGTATTCCCTCTATATGAGCAGTCTTTAGAAATTGCTAGGAGTTTGAAAGATAGCCTACGAGAGGCGGCTGCTTTGGGGCGACTGGGGAATCTTTACCAACAATTAGGGCAATTCTTGGATACAAAGGATGAGAGAGATAGCGATAAATCTGAAGAGGAAAATCCGCTAGAATATGTAGAGTTTATCAAAGAATTATTACTAGCAGAAGCAGAAAGCAATAGTGATATTACTGTAGTTTACCCTATTCTCGCTCAACGGCAACATCTCCTCAATCCCCGTTTCTCTGAAAGTTTACAGAAACTTGCAGAGGATTTAATTGCTCACCAAAATTCAGAAACAATTGAGTTAATTTTCAGCCTTATTGAAAATTTAAGTATGAATATTAGTAACTTTTCGCTGGGAAGTAAAGCAAATAATCTGGAAGTTGCCATTACTGGTTATCAAATAGTTTTAAGTAATCGGGAACCCGGAAGCGAACAGTTTGCTCGAACCCAAAATAATCTGGCAATTGCCTACAGTAACAGAATCATCAGTTCGCGGGCGGATAATCTGGAGAAGGCGATCGCATATTACACCGCCGCCCTCGAAGTTTACACCCTTGAAGCTTTTCCCAAACAATGGGCAATGACGCAAAATAATCTGGGATTAGCCTACAGAAACAGAATCAGGGGAGACAAAGCAGAAAATATCGAACTGGCGATCGCATCTTACGCTGCTGCATTATCCGTCTACAGCCACGAGGCTTTTCCCGAATATTGGGCAATGACGCTAGATAATCTGGCAATTGCGTACAGAAACAGAATCAGGGGAGACAAAGCAGAGAATATCGAACTGACGATCGCATCTTACACTGCTGCATTATCCGTCTACACCCGCGAGGCCTTTCCCCAAGATTGGGCGATGACGCAAAATAATCTGGCAACTATGTACAGAAACAGAATCAGGGGAGATAAAGCTGAGAATATCGAACTGGCGATCGCATCATACACTGCTGCATTAACCGTCCTCACCCGCGAAGCCTTTCCCGAATATTGGGCAACGACACAAAATAATCTGGGATTAGCCTACAGTAACAGAATCATGGGAGAGAAAGCTGAGAATATCGAACTGGCAAAAAAGTGTTATGAAAATGCTTTAACAATTAGAACTCGTGAGGCTTTCCCGCAAAAGCATACAGAAACTTTGTTTAATTTAGGTAATCTTGATCGAAGCAATCGGTAAGGGCAATTAGCTTCGGATTCACCCCGATCGCACTTTCACTCAACAACGCTTCAATTTGAGGATTTGCCCACTCTGCCGCCATTTTTTCGTCATATTGCTGCCATTTACCTCTAGGAAAACTCCCAACAGCAAAATCAAAAAATCCATGTTCCATAGAGAATATGCCACCGCGTTCATACATTATGATTAGAGGTTCGTAGGGTTCAGGTAAAGTAAATTCACTAACTTTTGGTAAATTTTTCACCCGATCCCAATGGAGGAACCACTCGCAGGTTTTTTCAATCATACCCGCCACATAAAACGGTGTTTCTGTGAAATGAGTCTTAAGCAGTTTAACATTAGTATCATCGGCACACTCTAAAGGGCAGATATGAGCAGCCACATCAAAAAACGGCCATTCATCTGTACAATCTAAAGCTTTTGCCCACAGTGCGGCACGCCTCAAGTATTCTCGCAAAAGGGCAATATGAGAGTTAACGCGACTATCGTCAGGCTCCCATTTAATTGCTAAAATTCGCTCTAGTGCAGTATCAGTAATTGTTTTTGCAGTCATATTTTTTCTCTAATAGCTTCAAGCAACTCATCAAGATTTGAGAGGTTGTCAGCAAGCATCAGTCCTTCTGCTGACTTACCTATTATGGTGCGTCGCTGTGAGATGTTCGATCGCATTTGAAGATATCTGATGGCGACGCACCCTACAGCTATTTGCTATTATAAGTAGTCCGATCGCCCGAAATCATCTATAATAGAAAAGTCAGCGCTCATGACACCGAAATTATGAACATCAAAGTCGTATTAGAACCCAGTGAAGAAGGTGGATATACCGTCTATGTTCCCTCACTGTCAGGCTGCATCAGTGAAGGGGAAACGATTGACGAAGCATTAGCAAATATTCAAGAAGCGATCGAACTTTACTTAGAGCCGATGGCAGATGAATTGAGCATTTCCGAAGGTGCAATTGTGAGAGAATTGGTGGTATGAGCAAAGTTCCCAATCTTCCTTATACTCAGATTATTGCTGCACTACAGCGCGATGGATGGGTATTTGTCCGCCAACGGGGTAGCCACATTCGACTGCAAAAAGCTATGCCAGATGAAGTCTTGAAATTGACTGTCCCAGCTCATCGCTCAGTTAAGCGTTCTACTCTAGCTCACATTTTAAAACAGGCTCGTATAGACCTCGATAAGTTTTTGGATTTATTATAAGTAAACTGAACAAGCTATCGCCATATTTTCGCAAAATTAATTAAAAAGCGATCGCACTTTTGCCAACACCTCGATGAAAGTGCGATCGCCCCTCTTCTCCAAACAACCAAAGTACGATCGACCTTTCACCTAAATCAATCTCGACTTATACCAAATTCTGGTTAAATTTCTTAGTCCGCGTAGGCGGACTTCGTTCGTGTAGACGCGGTTTCAACCGCCGAGTCAGAAAGTATTACGCACTCCCACAAAGAAACCGGGTTTTTACTTAATCTGTCGTCTTCAACGCAGTATTATCCCAAAAACCCGGTTTCTAAAATCCTAATTAATGATTGTGCCCGTGCCCACCATGATTGTGCCCATGATCGCCGTGAGAATGCCCATGATCCCCATGATTATGCCCATGATCCCCATGAGAATGTACGTGATCGCGGACAACCAAATTCGGATTCACCGCCACTGCCATCTCACTAAACAAGGCTTCAATTTGAGGATTGGCCCACTCCGCCGCCATTTTCAGGAACTCAGGATGGTCATTTACGCAAGGCAATTTGCGGTAAGTAACTCCTTGACGTTGTTTCTGCAAACCCTCAATAATGTGGTCTACATCTAACAAAGTTTCGTGGTTTTCTGTCGCAAATCCGATCGGCATAAACACGATCGCAGTTGCACCCAAATCAATCAAATTCTTCGCAGCCAACGTCGCATCCGGCTGAGTCCATTCAATCAGCGGTGTGTCATGATTCAGCCAGCCCACCGAAATCAAAGGATAGCGATACATCAAACGTTCCCGCACGCGATCGTACAAAGCTTGACTTTCCACAATCCCCGAAGTGAAGCCCTTCGCCTTGTGCGGACAACCGTGATTCATCAGCACAATCCCAATCTGAGAAGGCAAATGTGCTACAGCTAAATCGTTTTTAATTTCCTCTTCAACCAAATCCGCCATTAGCTGGATGTAAGCTGGTTCATCGTAAAAAGAAGGAATATAACGCTGTCCTGTTACCCAATGTTCTTTACCATCAAAGGTTTGTGCTAAAGCATTGTTTACCTGTTCCACAGCAATCCCGCTAGTGAAAACAGAATCCACAACCAACAGCGGATAAATCAGAATTTTGTCAAAGCCTTCTGCTTTAATTTGCGGGATTACTTGTTCCGGCAAAAACGGCGCGCAAAAGTTAAAAGCTTTGAACACTTTTACTTTGTCGCCCCATTTCTCCTGCAAATTCTGTTCAATCCCCGCCCGTTGCTGTTCAAAAATGGCATTGTGCGGGGACACAAATTGACCGTGTTGGTGACTCCACTCGTGCAAGTCAAAAATTGCCAAAATCTTCGCCAGTGGCGGATAAATCCAATTCGGTACTGGCGCAAACTTTGCCGTTAGTAAGTTTAAAGCTTGTTCGTTGTAATTCGCAAAATCGTCGTAGCTTTCGACTTCGCCGTAACCCATCAGCAAGACGGCTACGCGATCGCTGTTTGCCGGTGCGGCAGATGTTTTGAATTCAATTTTTTCTGGAGAAGCAACCACTTTGTATTCCTCAATTTTATTTATTCTAGGAGATCCAGACAGGATGAAGAGTGGATCTGAGATTTTTGATTGTTGGCGATCGCACGAGTTGCGCGCGCTGGGCTGATTCCCGGTTTCTGCACCGATAATTCCGGGCTAAACCTCTTACTTATCCTAGAAACCGGGTTGATGAGCGTCAGTTCTAAATCGGCTTTTTGGTTCCGACCCGAAACTCGTAGGGTGACTAGAACTAGAATCAGACTTTATTCAGCCTGACAGGGAATGGGGTTAGGGGGGATAAGTTTTATGTTTTCTTAAGACTCTTTCGCCTTGCCTCGGATTCCGCAGGTTTGCAGCGTTCCCAGCGTTTATTTTGGGGGGATATTCTTCAAACTTTGCGCTATCATGAGTTTAATATCCTATCCCCCCGTATGGCATATAATTAGTTATGGTGTACAATAAAGTAAAGTTATGTTAAGCTCTTGATTAATTTTATTGAAGCACAATGAGACTGGTAATTTGCCCCGGAATCCACGACCCAAAACTCACTGATTGTTTCCTAGAGGGACTTTCGGAAGTTTGGGGAAACGTAGAACCTCGGCAAAATATCCAAAGATCTTACTCTGTTAAGATTTTCCCAGCTCATAAACAGCCACCTTTTTCAGCCCTTGACATATTCCACTTTTTGTGCAGTCAAGAGTTGACAGGAGAAAGTCTAGTATTCGTTAGTTTTTCGGCTGGAGTAGCCGGGGCGATCGGGGCTGCGTGGATGTGGCAACAAATCGGCGGGAAAGTCGCTGCATTCATTGCTTTGGACGGTTGGGGAGTACCCCTGGGGGGCAATTTCCCGATTCACCGGATCAGCCACGATAGCTTTACACACTGGAGTTCAGCTATTCTCGGTGGCGGTGAAGACAGTTTTTATGCCGATCGCCCCGTTGAACATTTGGATTTGTGGCGATCGCCCCAAACCGCGCAAGGTTGGCAAATCAGTCAAACAGCCGATCGCATCGAGACGACGAAACCAGCCACCGCAGCAACATTTTTAGTTCACTTATTGAAACAGTACGGAGTCCAATCAGTTGTTTAACTTTAATTTATTATCATCGGCGATCGCATCTACTGCTACTTTTACCGGCATAGAAAATCCTGTATCTTCTTCAGATAGAAGCAAGAGCATTCAGCAGTGGTTGGTATTTGGCGCATCAGCATTTTTAGTCTCAATTCCAGTCTTTGTGCAAGCACCATTAGTGCGTTTGTATCCCACCATCAGTTTGCTATCAACTATCCCCTGGTTCGTACTTAGTTTAATCTTAATTTTCCGCCCAAAAACTCAACTTTGGGGAGACTTATTATTGGGATTTGCCGGATGTTGGCTGGCTGGTTCGATTTATTGGGGCTGGTTTAGATGGGAACCAATTTTGCACTTACCGATAGAAGCAATTGGTTTGCCATTTGCGATTTGGTGTTTGGGTAAATCTTGGGGGAAAGTTGGAGCATATTTTTATTTAGGTTCGTTACTGGGAACCGCTATTACCGACATATATTTTTACTTGACAGGTTTGATGCCTTACTGGAGACAAGTGATGCACGCGGAACCGGAATTGGCTATGCCGATTTTCCAAAGTGCGATCGGGCAAATTGACACTCCTTGGGGTATTGGTTGTGCGATCGTTTTAATTGCTGTACTTTTGACTGTGGGTTTGATCAGTTTGCGCGATCGTCAATTACACTGGCGCGCCTTCAGCGGAGCAGTTTTTAGCACGCTGTTAGTAGATGGTTTATTCTGGTTGGCCGCTTCGGCAGCTTAAGCTTTATGGTTGGTTTCTATGTGTATGATTTTTGACCGCAGATGTGGGCGGATTGACGCAGATTAACGCAGATTTTTGGATAAATGTAGTTTTGAGATTCCTGACTTCTTTAAGAAGTCGGGAATTTGGGTATTTAGTGAACAATTATGAGTTAGAATCTAAAATCTAAAATCTAAAATCAATATCATGTCTTTCATTTCAGTTCGCGGTGTAGAACATTATTACGAGTGGATAACAGCAGACAATAGCGCCCAACCCAGCGGCAAACCAGTTATGGTATTTCTCCACGGCTGGGCTGGCTCAGCCCGCTACTGGGAAAGCACTGCACAGGCGATCGCCAATGACTTTGATTGTTTGCTGTACGATATGAGAGGTTTTGGTCGATCGCCCTTACCGCCATCACCTCCTGAGTCCAGTTACGAGCTCGAAACCTACGCCCGCGACTTAGCCGAATTATTAGAAGCTCTGAATTTAAGCCGCGTCTTTCTCAACGCTCACTCTACAGGAGCATCTATTGCTACTTTATTTCTCAACCTTTACCCCGAAAAAGTAGAAAAAGCCATTCTCACTTGCAGCGGCATTTTTGAATACGATGAGAAAGCCTTCACAACTTTTCATAAATTCGGCGGCTATGTAGTCAAATTTCGCCCGTCTTGGCTGGCTGCTATTCCGTTTGCCGATCGCATCTTTATGGCTCGGTTTTTGCGCCAATCTCTCCCCACAGCCGTCAGTTTAGCATTTCTCAAGGATTTCTTAATGGCAGACGAGGAAGCTGCGATCGGTACAATGGTGACAGCAGTTAGCAAAAGAGCAGCCGAGGAAATGCCCCAGGAATTTGCACGGTTGAGTGTGCCCACACTGCTGGTAGCTGGAGAATTCGATCAAATTATCCCCGCCGTCATGGGAGAGCAAGCAGCCTCCCTCAGCAAAAAAGTAGAATTTGTTATAATTCCCAATACAGCTCACTTTCCAATGCTGGAGGATGCCGCAACATATTTGCAGCTAATCCGAGACTTTTTGCCAGCAGCAGCTTAGCTGAGTTATAGTTCATCCAATGTACGATCGGACAAACAAGCTTTTATAGCCGTTTTTGCTCCGATCTTAATTTTTAATTCCTAATTTCTTAAAGCGAAAGGTGGTAATATGAACGACCTCGATCAATACTATAGAGTGCTGGGACTATTACCGGGAGCTTCCCGAGAAGAAATTACTCAAGCTTACAAGGATTTAGCGTTCATTTGGCACCCCGATCGCATCCCTAAAGATAATCCTAGACTACTCCAGAAAGCTGAAGAAAAGATTAAGGAAATTAATCAAGCTCGGGAACAATTGCGATCGATTCAGCCAAGAGGTCAAAATCAGAACACTCAGCATAAAAATACTCAGCACAAACACACCCAGCAGCAAAACACCCAGCAACAAAACACCCAGTACAGAAATACTCAGTATCAAAACACCCAGCAACAAAACACCCAGTACAGAAATACTCAGTATCAAAACACCCAACAACAAAACACCCAACAACAAAATACCCAGCCACAAAACACTCAGTACAGAAACACCCAGCCACCACCAGCAACGCCAAAAGAGCCACGCTACTCTTCCGAACCCTATTCAGGAAAACCTGCTGGTAATTATGCGGGAAATTATGGTGGAAACTATGCTCCAAATCCGACGGGGCCTTATTCCGATGCCTCCCGCTACCAATCGCCACAGCCGCAGCCATCTCAATCTTACCGACAAGCTGCGCCGCAAGCTCCCGATTTGAGCGGTTCCAACTTCAAAGGAGCTTCCTTAAAAGAAAAGGATTTTTCAGGGAGAAACTTGAGCAATGCAAACCTGAGTGAAGCCGACTTAAGCGATACTTTTCTCCACAACATCAACCTCACAGGTGCGAATTTACAAAAAGCTAACTTGTTTAGGGCTAACCTGTTAGGAGCTTGTTTGATTAATGCCAACCTGAGAGAAACCAATTTAATCGGAGCGGATTTGAGCGGTGCAGACTTGAGCGGTGCGGATTTGACGGGTGCTAAAATCGGTTATGGCGATCGCGTCATGGTAAAACTCACAGGAGCTAGATTAACAGGTACAATCTTGCCCGACGGTACCGTACACAGTTAAAGGATTGAGTTTTTCCTCAATTCTGAAGCCAAAAATCTAGTTTCGGCAAATTGTTACTCCCAACTTAGATAGTGTCACCTAAAACAACCCCCATAAAATCGGTTCGTAGTGAGGACTTTAGTCCTCTTCAAATTGAGAGGACTAAAGTCCTCACTACGAACCTATAGCGGTTAAGTTATGTCAAATTATAAGCTGTTCCACATTTAACTTGCACACTTTAGTATTACCTTTATGTTTGAATCTTATCCCGATTTCTTCATCTGCTGCTTGCTCGCAGACAGGTAATACCAACCGATAAAACTCATTAAAGGAAATGGGTTCAAAACTTGAAAGAACAGCATTTCATTGTTTCGATCCAAAAATTTCATAGCTGATGCCAAAAATCCTCTTCGGGACTTACCAGAAAGAATTGGTTGAAAGCCCGCCCGCCTTCGAGAGAGAAATTAAAATCAGACTATTCATTACTCCAATCCTCGGACTTATAGGTAGAGGTCGCTCTCAAACTGTCAACTGTCAACTGTCAACTGTCAACTGTTGAAGCCCTCCGATGGAACAAACCGCGTTTTTTCACACAAATATTCGCTGGGAGTCTTTAATATCGGTAACAAACCCGGTTTCTGGGTTCCCATGCGTAAGTCCTACTTTTTTTGTGATAAAACGTTAGGAATTCGTGGTTGGTGGTAATTCGGTTGTCTCAGATTGAAACAAAAGTTTGCCCTCGCAGGGAACTAAAGTCTGGTAGAAAAACTTTTTACAACGATTGTGTTCATCGGCAATTACTACTCGCGCCTCGTGCCCGGTGCGAAATACCTCAGCGCGATCGCATTCTTCATAGGCAGCAATAATTACAAAATCTCCAGGATCGCACAAATGAGATGCTGCACCGTTGAGACAAATGATACCACTTCCCGGCTCTCCTGGCAACACATAGGTTGACAAGCGGTTCCCATTGCTAACATTCCAAATTTCCACCTCCTGTAAAGGCAGAATTCCCACCTTATCGATCAATTCATTGTCAATGGTGACGCTGCCTACATAATTAACATTTGCATCGGTTACGCGCACTCCATGTAGCTTAGCGTGCATCAGTCTAATTCTAGCCATTGTTTTTTTCCTGTACTGTATATGTCAGTCGATTTTGTATTTTATATTTTAGATTTACTTGCAGCATTAAATCTGGGAGCTTGAACTTGAGTCTCGAATCTAAAATTGAAGAATTTCTACTGTCATATAACCAATAGCAAACAATTCTCTCTAAGAGTAGCTTACTCCATCCTTTCCTTCACAGCACTACCTGGAATACTTCCATGTCATTGTCAAATTCTTGGATTTTCAGACGCTTGAGGGAAGTACCTGCTGGGAATTCTCTCTCAATTGTAACTGTTTTGATTGGGGTTAGTTGTTGCCACGCTGAATTAATAATATCTAGTTGCATCGGAATTATTAACGGAAATTAGGAGACGGCAGTGCCGTGTCCCTACGATTAATCACGGTAGGGACACGGCACTGCCGTCTCCTCTATATCATAAGGAGTGCAACCGGAAATGATATGACAAGAGGGAAAACTCATGAAAAATAGATACTGGGTTGGCGCGTGCCTGCCCGTTGGCGAAGCTGCCCTGAAAGGGCTAGGGCTTATGCTTCGTTCCTCTCTTCGGACCATCTTAAGTGAACCGTATTGATCTATAGCCGGCAGCGAATTTTCCATTCCCAAAATCTCCCCCAAGAGATGTACTGCAAGTTGGATCTGACTTTTCACCTTTTTAGGCTTTTGGGGGAGGCTTTTCTCACAATTATTATGTCAAAACTTGGGAAATTGATTGGGTTTGCAAACTAATAATTTTACATACTTAACCATCTTGATTTTTTTTGATTGAACGCTTCCGTGATTGATTATTTCCGGCGACGCAACTTTCGTCCAGCAGCCAGCATAGCACCTCCCGCCATCAAACCTCCGACCGTCATCGGTTCTGGAACTGGCTCAGCTTCTACCGTCTCCACAGAACTGTCTTTAATCAATACAGCCACCGATTTGGGAATTGTATCAGCTTTGATCGTTCCCACAGAACCGCCTTTAATAAATACAGCCGAATCAAAATTACCGTCGCCCACATCTTTCATGCGGATGCTGAGAACATTTGTCTGATTTTGCTTGAGCAAACCCTCAAACCCTAAAACTTTAGTAAAACCGTCTAGCTTAATGATGTTAGCAGCAATACCCATCAAACTTGGGTTGTTAATATAGTCTGAGTGATCTGTAGAGCGATTATTTGGATCGGGAACGAGATTATTAATCGTAACTGTTTTCCCGTCGCTCAATTTTGCCAAATTACGACCATTCAGCAACAGTTCAAAATCGTCATTGTATTCAGAACCGCCGAACTCAGGAAACTCCTCTGAACCAAATACATACTCAAAGAACAATTTTTCAGCAGTGTCGTCAGCAAAAAATCTGAGGTCTAGCTGAGTTAAATCCCCAGCTTCGCCCTTTACTCCAAAGTCGGTGTTTAGATCGCTGCCGTTGGTCATTAGGTTATCTTTCCGATTCTGGCCCGGTATATTGGTGACTTTGCCAGTGCTGAGAACAACGCCTGACTGCAAACCAAAAGGGTCATTAATAAAAGTACCAAAGGCAGCCTGATTTCCGGTAATTAAAACAGAGAAATCACTCAATCCTGCTATGTTATTTCCTAACAAATTATTTTTCAAAATCTCAGTGTTATTAGTTGCCCCTACCGAAAATGCCATTACTGGTGATGCCAAAAAGCTCAGAGCAGCAGTCAAGGTAGCTGTTAAGGCAGCAATTTTGTGATAACTTATCATATATTTTTGTTTAAAAGACTAAGATTGTTTAATGTCTAAATTCATTTTTACATTAGATAAGCATCAATGTCTAGTGCCTTTACAATGACTTTACATCTACGTAATTTTACGGCTTGGATGGTTAATATTTTGGGTATTTCTTAGCAATTATTCAATCAATAAACTTCAGGATAAAATACTAATACCAAAATATACGTACACAGACTAATAATTTGAGGAAGTAGGCACAGGATACCCAAGAAACCTGGTTTTTATGAGGTTTACGATCGCCCTTGACAAAAGATTTTGCTAAAATAAAAAACCGGGGTTTTTGGGTAAATCCGCAATTGATATCGAGTGGGGTCGATCGACTCCACCTGATATCAAAACAAATGACTGATGACAAATGACTGATGAGAAAGTTCGCGAGCGGGGACAGCACTAATCACCGATCGCTAAAACCCCCTTGCTTCTCCTTCCCCGCGCGGATCGGCAGCCCCTTCCAACCAACCGTCATCAGTCAGGACGATCGCATTTGCATTTCCCCAGCCGTCACGTTCGACAATCTGGTGTCCCCGCCTGCGTAACTCCTCAAGCGTCCCAGCCTCAAAACCTCCGCGTTCCACCATCAGGCGATCCGGCTGCCACTGATGGTGCACCCGGGGAGCAGACACAGCCTCGCCCACATTCATGTCGTAAACCAACAGGTTGAGGACAATTTGCAAAACCGTGGTAATAATCGTGCTGCCTCCAGGAGCCCCCGCAGCAAGGCGAAATTGGCCATTTTCCGTCACGATAACCGGTGTCATGCTGGATAAAGGAGTTTTAAGAGGGGCGATCGCATTTGCCTCACCGCCCACCAAACCAAACAAATTCGGCACTCCCGGCGCAGCAGCAAAATCATCCATCTCATTGTTGAGCAAAATTCCCGTACCCGCCGCCACAACCCCAGCCCCAAAACCTCCATTCACCGTAAACGTCAAACTAACAACATTGCGCTCTTTGTCAACTACCGTCAGGTGCGTAGTTTCCGGCGACTCGTACACAAAGCGGCTCAAAGTTTGAGCATCAACAGCTTTTACTTCGCTCGAAGGTTTGGCTTTGGAAATTTCGATTTGCGATCGGCGAAATTTCCCATAATTTCTGTTAGTCAGAGCTTTGACAGGTACGCTGACAAAATCTGGATCGCCCAAATATTCGGCCCTGTCAGCATAGGCAATCCTCATCGATTCCGCCAGCAAATGTAGCGCATCCGGGCTTTTCCTTCCCAAACTCTTGAGATCGGTATCGCCTAGAATATTGAGGATTTGCAACAAATGAACGCCACCGGAAGAGGGAGGCGACATCGCGCAAATTTCGTAAGTGCGAAACTTGCCACAAACCGGATTGCGCCAAATCGGCGTATAGTTTTTCAGGTCTTCGAGAGTGATAATGCCACCATTTTTAGCCATGTCGGTGGCGATCGCCCGCGCAATATCTCCGCGATAAAAACTTTGGGGATTTTGTGCAATTTGTCGCAATGTCCGCGCCAAATCTCGCTGCACCAAAACCTCCCCCGGTTGGTATAAAACATCACCACGAGTGAAAATATCCCGTGCCGCCCGATTCTTGTTAATCGCATCCTTTCGTTGCAGAGTAGCCTTTGTGAAGCGGGAACTTACTGGAAAACCCTTTTGGGCAAGGGCGATCGCCGGAGCCACCACCTGCGCCCAAGGTAACTTACCATACTCGCGGTGCACCGTATAAAGTCCAGCCACAGTACCCGGAATGCCCGCCGCCAAATGCCCGTCCAGACTTGCCCGCTTGCGTACCTTACCTTGCTTGTCCAGGTACATATCGCGCGTTGCTCGTTTGGGCGATCGTTCCCGGAAATCCAGCGCTTGCACAGTCCCCGTTTCGGCCCGTCGCAGCAGCAAAAAACCTCCGCCGCCGATACCCGCCGAAAAAGGCTCCACCACCGAAATCGCCAAAGCCGTAGCAGCCGCCGCATCCACCGCATTGCCTCCCTGTTGCAGCACGCTCAGCCCCGCGGCGCTCGCCAGGGGGTGAGCCGAAACTGCCATGACCTGTTTGCTGCGCTGCTGCTGCAAGTTTGGCTGTAGCTGCTGGTGGCACCCACCTAACAGTATTACCGTGATGAAACAAGTATAAATACGCACTTTATTGCTTAACTTTGAAAACATTTCTCCCCGCTTTGTCAGTAGATATTACCGTGATGAAACAAGTATAGATACGCACTTTATTGCTTAACTTTGAAAACATTTCCCCCCGCTCTCTTAGGAGATATTACAGTGACAATTAAATGACATCATCCTAAAGACATAGATTTAATTTCACTTCAGCGAAGAATCATTAACAGCCACAAGTTTACTCAAACTCAAATATGTTCAGTAGGGTAATTGTTAAATACACTACATGGTAATTTAAATGATCAGAAATATTAAGCATTATCAAAAAAACTTATAGCCAAAAGTGTTGCAGCCGAGTGGGAAGAGTGCTACTATGGCTACATTAATTATTAATTTTTTATTAACAAATATTCTGAGCAAAATTTTGGGTTATTTTAAGGCTCAAAGTCCTATCTACTTCAACAGTTGACAGTTGACAGTTGACCGCTTGACAGTTGACAGTTTGAGAGCGACCTCTACCCTTAAGTCAGAGGATTGGAGTAATGAATAGTCTGATTTTAATTTCTCCCGATCGGGGTTACGGCTTTCAACCAATTCTTTCTGGTAATAGGCTGGATCTTTTTTAAAAGTCAGGCCGTAGACCCAACTTTAAAAAAAAGCGCAATCCTTGAACTTAAAAAAACAAAAAGTTTTAGTGAGCAGTTTACCAAACTGTCCGGAGTGTTAGTTAATCGGAATCTATTGAAGCAAACAATCATCTCAAATAAACATCTCCATCAAGCTTTATGAACGCAAACAACATCGGCGCATTCATCCCCGGATTTAATCTCAAAAACATCAAGAATAGAGATATGGGAGGTGCAATCGATAACAAGTTAAACACAGGAAAACTCAAAACTGCGTCGCCCACTATTCTCGCACCCAGGATTGTCAGAAAAGCAGCATCACTTGCCATTAGCACAAATTTTTCCCGCGAAAAAGTTAGCATCATCATGCCGGCATTCAACGCCAAAGACACTATAGGCGAAGCGATCGCCTCCGCACTCCAGGGGACTCACCGGAATATAGAAATCCTAGTGATTGATGACGGTTCCACCGACGGCACCGACAAAATAGTTACTGACATGGCGGGGCAAGATCCGCGAATTAAGTATTACAAAAATCCGAAAAACCTAGGAGCTTACAAATCTAGAAATTTAATGCTCGAAGCAGCAACCGGAAAATTTATCGCATTTTTAGACAGTGACGACACCTGGGAACCAAACAAACTAGAAGAATGTTTGAATCTCCTCAAAAAACACCCAGAAGTTAAATCAGTCGGTCACGCCCTCCGCTATCTCAACAAGGAAGGCGAGAAAGTCAGCTACATTCCCACGTATCCCACAAATCGGGAAGAATTGCAGGATGTTCAAGAAAACGGCGCGCTTCCTTGGGTTTTTCCTACAGCTTTAGTAGTAGAACGAGAAGCTATCCTAGAAATCGGAGGATTTTTAGACGACTGGAAAGTAGGTGCAGATACCGAACTGATGGCCAGACTAGCTCAAAAGCACGGGATGCTAAGCACAAAGATGCCCTTAGGAAACTACCGAGTTTTGGGCAATTCGTTAACCGATAAATATTGGTTTAACAAGCGTCTAGCGATAGACTGCGTTAAAGAAAACCAGCAACGCAGAATTCGCGGTCAATCAGAGTTAACCTTGAGCCAATACCAAGAAATCTTTTTCCAAAATCTGTCGCCGTTAAAAAAACTCAATAAGTTAAGAGAGATTGTGGCAACTCGCTTCATGAGAAAAGCCGGAGAAAGCTGGTTAAATCGTGAGATTTTGCCTACTCTAATTTACGGAATTGCCACAACAGTGCTGAACCCTCAAGCCACTGTACACAAAATTCAGTGGATGAAATATCAGAAGCGATTAAATCAAGAATTTGACTAATTAGCTATTGGGCTGCTACATATAGCCTACCGAACTCTGCCACTTTCTAGCAGTAGCTGAACAGTTAACTGGACTCAGCTAGAGATTCGACTTCTAGGGTAGATAATAGCCGCCTGTTTGTTGACAACTCGACTGGTGGACAATCTCTGCATCAGTCGAGTTGTTAATAAAAATTGGTTCTTTGCATAGGCCCTCTAAAATGCGATCGCCCTGACAAAAGCCCTCAAAGGATTGAACAGAGGGGAATTCGCCAAAAAAATTAGCTGTCAAATCGGCTGCGATACCCATATTGAGGGTTTTCCCCCCGCTAGGCTGATCCCACTCAGGCTTCCAGCCTGTTATATTGGCTATAGGTAAATAAGCGCAGTACGGCTGTATAAATCAACAGCCTAGCTACTAAGTAGCGGAAAACACGGCTAAAATCCAAATTTTCCCACTATTCCCTAGCCAACTCTGTTTCTGCTACACAAAACTTAGCTAAACTTTCTCAAGTCTCACTATTCAATCAAGATTGCTCTTGAAGGGTCTGCTTCCTGCTTCACCCAAGGGAGTCGGCT
>NZ_JAEQCE010000199.1:0-1813 GCF_020738665.1 Microcoleus sp. PH2017_08_TRC_O_A | reverse complement strand
TTGATACTCCCCAGCCCGCTCCGGGACGGGGATTCTTGAAGAGTCCAAATGCGAACTTTCAAAGGCGAAATCAAAGCGCCTCTACTGACTCCTTCAAGACAAAGCCCTAAAGTTGCCGCTACTTTTCGCAAAATATTCGCAGCACCGTTGCAGTCTGCATTGATTTTGCTTCCATCTTTTGAACGATACAAGCCGCGACTGACACGTTTTCCAGATTCTTTCCACCCTTCAGGTTTTTCACCGAACTTAGGTAGTTCATCCTCATCCAAAAAACTCGCCTTACTCGTATAGCTTTCTTCAGTTTCAACAAATTGAATGCCATGTTGCTCGCAAAGTTGAGAAATTCTATCCTTTAATCGGGCTGTTGGAATTTGCACAAAACTTTGGTTTGTTTTACTTCCAAGATTGATTTCTTGACGCATTCCTTTGTTCCAGCCAAATACAACAGTGCCTATTTGGTTTTGCAGGCAATGATTCAATACTAATTTAGCTGCTTTATTGACGGCATCTCTAACTTGCCTATTCCGTTTCTCCGTAATCCTCCCTAATCGTTTAGACCAAAAGCCTTGAGGCTTGTTCTCTTTGATTGTTGCAACTCGTTTGTTATACCACTGATTTAATGATTTTAGGTGCAATCCATCTATAATCAAACTTGTTCCCACATTGGAAACACAGGTCAACCAATTATTTAATCCTGGGTCAATACCTAGAACTTTACTGGCATCTAATTCAACTGTTATTGGCTGAATTTTATAGACAAATTCAGCATAAAATTGCCCATTCCTCGGTAAGATGCGAATTTCTCGGATTTGGTCGTAATCTAAGTTTGACGGCATTGGTAGATAGAATTCACTAACTCCAAACCATGTTTTAACCTTACCTCCCAATGGAAACCTTAGTTGCCCGCTTTTCAACTTTACATCTGCCTTGGGAAACGTCGCCAGCTTGAGGCTATTTTTGCGGTATCCCGGCAGTTTAGGGTGTTGCGTGACTGTACCATTTTTGACACCCTTAAGTAGTCCAATATACGACTGGAATGACTCTGCCACAGTTGTTAAAGTCTGTTGAGCTACGTGAGAGTACAAGGCTTTGAAGTGGAGATTGCCTTTTAACAGCCTGTGCAAAGTGGCTTTACTTGGAAATTTTCCAGTTTTGAAATACAATTGCCGAGAGTAGTAAAGTCCACAATTAGCTAACTTGTTTGACTCTTCACAAACAAATTCTAAGATGCTTTTTAAAGTTCGATCTGCGCTAATTAAATTTTGTTGGCAACCATAACTAGACATTTTTTTGATTCTCAATATACTGCTTGACTACCGAAATAGGTGCACCGCCAACGGTTGAAATAAAGTAGCTATTAGTCCACAACGTTGGCAATCGACTTTTTAGCCAAGGAAATTCTTGGCGGAGATATCGAGATGAGCGCCCTTTCATATACCGAATGAGTTTAGCAATCCCAAATTGAGGATCGCATTCGACTAAAAGGTGAACATGATCTGGCATCACTTCCATTTCAATTAATTCGCTCTTAAACTCAGTTGCAACCTCTAATAATATTTCCTTCAGACGGATATCGACGCCTTCAACTAGAACCTTGCGACGATACTTGGGACACCACACAATATGATATTTGCAAGAGTAGACAATGTTCTTGTTTGACTTGTATTTAATACTCATACTATAGTTATACAGCTTGATGCTGTATATGGTGCTGATTCTTTATTAAGCTTTGTTAAATACAGAAGGCGGTTGAAACCGCTACCGACTTATCCCCATGTCTAAAGCCAGGGGCTTGCGTCTCGCTCTTTGGTCA